>JAICHC010000528.1 GCA_025922795.1 Candidatus Binatia bacterium
CTCCGGCCACGGTCGCGGCGACGTAAGAGCCCATGACGACGTTGAGACGTGCGGCGGGCAGGTTCTGCGCCAGGTAAGCGGCGATACAAGTGGTGAGCGAAGGGATGAAGAGCCCTTGAATGAAGCGGGCCCCGATCAAAAGCGTGAAATTGTCCGTTAGCGCGCACGCTATGCCGGTCAGGGCGACGATGCTGCCGCCGGCTACGACAATCGGTCTGACCGGATAGCGATCCACCAGCATGCCGAACGGCAGGTTCGCCACTGCGATGCCGAAAATCACCATGGAGACCGATAGCGACGCCGCGCGCGCGTCAACGGCGAACTCGTGCTCGCTGACGGGCAGCACGGGTTGAGTGATGTAAACGACGGTGAAAGCGCTCGCGACGAGCGAAAAGACGAGCGCTTGCAGGGAAGACGAGCCGGCAGGTTTCATGGCGCGGGAAGTGAGCGAGAAAAGAGTGTATCACGCCGCCGGATGACCGGCAGCAGACGACCCGCTGCGCTATTCGGCCATGTCTCGATGCGTCGCGAAACTCATAAGTCCTGAAGCCTGAGGTTTGCCGACGATTGCTCGTTCATTTCGCGAAAACACTTTATCGTTTCGCGGGCCTTCTGAACATCGGCGGACTCGGCGATCGGGACCGTGGTGACGCCCTGTTGGTCCAATCGTTCGATCACCCCGGCCACGGTCAGGCGATGAATATCGCACGCCGGCTGATAGGCGAGATCTCCGCTACGGTCGAGATAAACCTCGGAAAGGAGTCTTGCCTCCGTCAATTCGAAGAGAACCGAATGAACCAGGCGGATGGGCACCTCCAGCTCGCGGGAAATATCTGCAGCGGTGCGCGGCTTTTCCGCCTTCAGAAAATTTTTCACGCACAGCGAAGTCACCATGAGAGCGGTCATTCTTTTGAACGAGTGACTGACTGCCAGACAATCCTGCTCAAACTCGTAGGTCGCGACATTTTGATGGGCGAAAGAAACTTCTGCGCCGAAAAAAACGATCAGCCAGCTGAGTTGCAGCCATACCAGGAACAAGGGCAGCGCGGCAAAGCTGCCGTAAATAGCGCCATAATTGGAGACGCCAATCTGAAACGAAATGTAAGCGAGCTGGACTAGTTGATAGATTGTCCCTGCCAGGATTCCGCCCCAGAGGGCTGATTTCATCCCGACTCTTGTATTTGGCATGAAAACATAAATGAATGTAAACACGAGCCAGATCACGCCGTAGGGCAAGACTTTCAAAGCCAAGATAAGCGCATCGGCGAGAACTCCCAAAAAAGACAGCCGTTCCACCATCAGCGAAACTTGGGTCGTCACTAACACCGTGACGCTGCTGGCGATGATCAATAAGATCGGGCAAATCATCATGACCGACAAATAGTCGGTGAGCTTCCGTCCCATAGCCCGTGGTGTTTTTACCCCCCAAATATCGTTAAATGATTTTTCGATGTTGCCCAAAACTTTGATGATCGCCCAAAACAAGAGAACGATGCCGACTCCGGCGATGGCCCCGCCTTTGGTGTTCTCCAACATCGATTGAGCAAAGCCGACAATCCTCTCCGCTATTTCTTCATGCCCCTGCAGCTTTGCCATAAGCTGTTCGCCGAGGACTTTTTCGAAACCGAACCCTTTGGCAACAGCGAACGCCAGGGCTACCACCGGCACCATCGACAGCAGCGTGTAGAAAGTTAAAGCCGAGGCCCGTAATTCGCATTTGTCTAGGCTAAAACGCCGAATGGCCAAGAGAAAAATCCGCAGCTGCCTGATCCAAAACGATCGCCGAGGTGTCAGCTTATGCGCTTGCAAGCGCCAAATATCCGTCGTTAGGAATTGAACGATATCGAAAAATTTTGGTAAGGAGCGCTCTCTTAAGCGCGTAGGCCGTCTCGCCCAAGTTTCGGATAAAAATTTCACTGGATTGATACCCGTTTTATGCAACCCTCGATCGACAGTACGAGCAGGGGCGGCAATCAGCCGCCCCTTCCTCCGTCGCGCTGCCCCCAAATATCCTCTTAGGACGCAGCCGGCCGCGCGCTGATGCCCGGCACAATCGCTTCGCCGTGGCCGTCTCTGTCCAGATTACGCACCACGAAGTGCTGTTCCGGGGCAGGGAATTGCGCATCACCAAACGACTCGCGAATGACGCGGTTTGTGTCGAAGTACACCTGCCAGTAGTGATCCGTGTGGCAGTAAGGGCGCACCGCCAGCATCGGCCCCGCAAGATTAAACTCCAGGATTTCGACATCCGGCGCGGGATTGGTCACTACGTTCGGGATCTTGGCAAGCCGCTCCTTTAGAATGTAGATCGCGGTCTTATGATCCACCGCATGGTTGAGCTGCGCGACCAGATCGACCCGGCGATAGGGGTTGGCGGAGAAGTTCTGGATGTTGTCGCTAAAAATCTTATTATTGCCGACAATCGTAAAGACGTTATCGAGCGTGGTGATCGTCGTCACGAACAGACCGACTTCTCTGACCGTGCCGGTCACGCCCCCGGCCGTGATGAAATCACCGGCCTTGAAGGGTCGCAGGACGATCAGAAACGCGCCCGCCGCAAAATTCGCCAGCAGGCCGCTCCAGGCCAATCCGATGGCAACGCCGGCGGCCGCCAATATCGCCGCGAACGTGGTTGTCTCGACTCCGAAATAGCCGAGGATCGCCACAATCAACGCGACGTTGAGAATAACCGAGACGATATTGCCCACGTAACGCAGCAACGTCGGGTCCACGCTCTGCTTTTCGAGGCTGCCGGTGACCAGGCGTACAGCCAAACCGATCAGCCACCTGCCGATAATCAACAGTACTATTGCCCCAACCACCATGAGGCCCACCTGTGTCAACGACGCAATAGCCGTTCTCCAGACTTCATTTGTATCCATAAAGCTCCTCCTTAGCGACCGATATAAAATCGATGCGCGCTATTTCCGTTCCAACTTCCCTTGCGAAACGCCGATAAAACGCAGGGGGCAACTCTTGTGCCATCGGCAAGGCTGCGTATCGCTGCAACTATAAGTCGCTTTAAGTCTTGAATTGGAAATGACTTGAGATTTTCAGATGGTGTAGAGCTTGAGGCATGGAGGGGATGGGTTTTCTGTCATCCCTGAGAATCGCCGCCTATTTTTTCTGTCGTTCGTGCGAAACCCCGTTCCTGCTTCCGGAGCGCCGAACTTGCACGGGCTGGATCGGAGATAGGGCACAGAGCTATGGCTGAGGTTCCGGCGACAATGGCACCGCGCTCGACGAATATCTTGAAGAAAGCCGCCCGTAGGTGTTTAATTGCCACGGGTAAAGGGAGGCTCTATGGCGAAAATCAAACATATCGCAGTTGCCACGCAAGACCCGGAGAAAACCGCCCAATTCTATAAGGAGGTCTTCGGCATGCGGGAGATCGCGAAAATCAATAGCCCTGGCGCCACCGGCTTTCATCTTACCGACGGCGACATCAATTTCGCTGTGCTGAAATTTAAGAACGATCAGACCGCTGGTGTGC
>JAICHC010000529.1 GCA_025922795.1 Candidatus Binatia bacterium
GAGGTTGCATCATGATTTCTTTCGCCGTGGCCTCGAGCTCCGCGCCGGTCGAAGGATCTAAATCCCAGCGCCGTTTCTGAGCGTCAGCCAAAAGCTCCGGATCCTTCATCGCTTTGTCGAAGGCGTCGCGCAAAACTTTCACCCGGTCTGCAGGGGTCGCAGGCGGACCAATAAAGGGTCTGCCGAGATCGCCGGACGAGAGCAGCACTCGCGCAAGCCGCTTCGTTGCTTCGGGCGTCTTATGTGTCTCCATCAGCTCATAAAAGGTGGGAACGTCGGGTAACTTCGGGTAACGCTTCGCTCCGCTTTGGACCAGCGCGCGAACAAATCCTTTCTTGATCCAGGTTCGAGTAGGCTCACGCCCGACATAGGCCGAAACGGTTCCAGCGCGGCAATGGATTTCCCCTTTCTCCATAGCCAAGTTCATTTCGCCGCCGCCGCCGTACCCGAGTACCATGTTGACCTTGATCCCGATCGCCTCCTCGAGCAGCTTCGGCAAGAAATAAGCTAATCCGGCGCGCGCCGTAGCCGCACACCTCGGCGGCTCGGCAGCGTTGCGCAGATCGTCCAACGTCTTGGCGGGAAAGTCTGTTCGAATAAACAGCACCTGATCGATTTTTTCCGGCGAGCCGATCCAGACAAATTTCGGCCAGTCGAACCTCACTTCTTTCGATCCGATAAGCTGATCAATATAGAGGGCAGGGTTGACGAGGCCAAGCGCCAAACCGTCGGGTTTGGCGACGCTATAAATATAGTTCGCGGCGGTGACGCCGCCCGCGCCGGGCATATTCTGCACGACGATATCGGGATTTCCTGGAATGTGCTTGCCCAGGTGCCGTGCGATGAAGCGCGACCAGTCATCCATCGCTCCGCCAGCGGAGTTACCGACCACGAACCGGATAGTTTTACCTTTAAAAAATTCATGCGTGCTCGCCTGCGCGATGGCGGCCATGACCACACTGCCAAACAGAAAAACGACGACAGGAATACTTTTTTTCATAAAGCCTCCATCATCATGTATCAGCTTCCATGAACAACACGTCGCGGACTAATGAGCTGGACCTGCTGGAAGCAGGAGCGACACTTAGTCCAGCACCGAGCTTGTGTCAAGCCCGCGCGCCAGCGGCCGTATGTCTACGACACGCCTGCTCCGCTGCCAAATCGTTGACAAGAAATTTTTAGGTGGTTTTTTCCGCAAAGGGGTTGTTTCAACATTTCTCGGGGTATAGCCTTTTAATCACACCACACCGGTGGTTAACCGCCCCGCAGAACCCGTCTTTGGGACTCTCGCGCAGAAATCAAAATCACGAGGAGGAGATAAAAATGATCAGAAACGGATCAGTCGTGAGTTTTGAGTACACGCTCTCGGACGAGAACGGTGAAGTACTACAATCGAATAAAGGCAAAGAGCCGGTCACTTACACCCATGGCCAGCATGAAATCATTCCCGGTCTCGAGAAAGGGCTCGCCGAGATGGAGATCAATGAGGAAAAAAGCATCCGTGTAAAGCCGGAAGAAGCGTATGGGCAGGTAGATCCGCAGGGCTTCAAGGAAGTGCCGAAGAGCGACATCCCCACGACCGAACTAGATGTCGGCACGCCTCTCAACGCCCGCGGCCCACAGGGAGAAGAACTGCTGATCCATGTGAGCGAAGTAAAAGATGATACCGTGGTGCTCGATTTCAATCACCCGCTCGCAGGCAAGACTCTGCACTTCGACGTGAAAGTAGTCGACATCGAACCGAAGGAAGCATGATCGAAATTATTCGCGCTTCCGAGTCAGGCGCGGCGAATCCGCGACGCTGCCGACGAGAAAAGCTAGCTTCTCTCCTACCGCGCCATGAATGGCTTTACGCCTCCGGGCGCCACATATACCAGACCTGCGTGCCGATCAGCTCCTCGGCACGCAAAAGAAGAAAACCGAATTTTTTATAGAACTCGACATTTTCTTCACGATCGGTTTCGAGGTAACCGGCGGCTTTTTCTCGCTCGAGGTGCTCGACGTAACAGCGCATCAGCGCCGTCCCCACTCCTTGCCGCTGTCTCTCGGGGGCGACGCCGATCGGCCCAAGATGGATGTGTGGCTTTGCCGGATCGAGGTGACACCACCGGCCAAACCACCTGATCACCTGCGGAAGCGCCTCGCCCAAAGGTTGCAATTGCGTCGCCACCGCATAGGGGAGTTCCTCCGGCGCCGGGAGACAGTTCGGCCAGGCGTTGAAGTGCACGTAACCGCAGGGGATGTCGTCGCTGTCATCGAGAGCCATGAAGCTTCGGCCGATGAACATATGGCGCAGGCCGATGCGAAAAAACGCTCGGTTCTGATCCAAACGGTTAGCGCCGAACGCGGATCGGTGCAGCGGATTGTGCACAAACGCTTCTGCGAGGAGCGACACGCAATCGTCCAAACGATCGGCGGAAAATTTTTTAAGCGTCACTGCCATTGACTGGACTGCACCTTTGTTCTCGCAGCGGTCTCCCGAACGACTTCGCCCAGGCCGAGTTTCCGTCTCGCGGTTACCTGAAACGCCGCAAGCACCACACCGAGGGTTGGTTATGTTCCGCAGCCATTTTCAGTGAGCGTGCTTTGCCCGGTTCCACTCACAGCTGATGCGATCAGCCGTTGTCTTCCGCTCATTTACTCCTAGATTTGCTGCTTGCGCTTGTCAACCATCCTCTCCCGATTGCCGATTTCGTGGATGCAACCGACCGCGAGAGATCGAAATTTATGGCCGAGGTAGGCCTTGGTATTTCTTCTTGCGCATTGAAAAATGACGGCATTGCACCGGCGTTTTTCTCCGAGTATGCTCCGATCAAATCGCTCCTCTGGAGGTGATCCATGTTTGAAATAGGCGGCAAGCTGATTCCAGCAACGCTGGCGGAATTGGTGAACCCGAAAATCTCGGCTCTGCTGCTCTGGGACATGGAAAACGCCATTGCGCCCAATGCTTTTAATTATCGAGACATCCTGAACAACTTGAAAATGCTCTCCTCGGTCGGTCGTAGTGCCGCCGTACCGGTTTTCTATTCGGTGCAGACACCCTTCGATTTACTCACGGAAGAAGCCGCTGTCTGGGTGCGCGTGCGCATGAAGCGAGCGCGGCTCGCCGATCCGGGAGAATTGCTCAAGGAAAAGGAGGACCCAAGGGGCCGCGAGATCGTTGAAGAGTTGAAACCTCAGGCGCAAGACCGAGTCTTTCAAAAACGCCGGCCCGATGGTTTTGTCGGCACCGACTTTGATTTGATGTTGCGCAGCAACGGCGTACGCACGATTTTAATCGGTGGGGTCGCGACCGAAGGCGGCGTCGAAGGCACGGCGCGCAGTGCGCGTAATCTCGGCTACGACGTCGTCGTCATTCGAGATGGCGTCGGTTCGCGCAGCCGCGAGCTTCATGAATTGGCCTTAAAGCTGATGGAGCAGACGCATTTTGACATCGCCACGGCCGACGAGATCGCCGCGCTGTGGAAGTCAAAGTAGATGGGTTCCGGGC
>JAICHC010000530.1 GCA_025922795.1 Candidatus Binatia bacterium
AGCCTGCCGCGCGCCGCGCGCATGCCGCTCTTAATGGCGGCGCCGTTGCCGATATTGTATGGATGGCGAATGACGTTGGCGCCGACGCCCAAAGCAATATCGGCGGTTTGATCGGTCGAACCGTCGTCCACCACAATCACCTCTGCGCGGGGAAGTTTCAGATCGTGGATCTTGCCTATCAACTCCGCCAGTCCTGCCGCTTCGTTGAAGACCGGAAGGACGATCGAGACCTCGCACTGGTTAGCCATTAAGTTGATAAACCGAATGGCCCCGCTCGCGGAACACCGGTGTGAGCCGGGTCACGGCGAATTCGTTCCAGAGCTTGGCCTGGTCGGTCGTTAGATTGTTCGACAAAAAAGCGGCAAGCAAATACTCGCGCAGCATCAGATGGCTTATGTGCATTTGCTTAAGCGACTGTGCAATTTGCTCGGGACTTTTTGCCGCGCGAATCGTTGCCAGCAAAAATCCTGGCAGTTCGCCGCCGTCGTGGAAATAGTTCCGCTCGCAATAATACGCTCTCCGGCCGATAAAGAGAAGATAAATTTTCGCCGACGGCTCGGTGTGGCGGTTGATGAACTGAAGCGCCGTGTATTCGGGCAGCATGCGCGCAAGATAGGCATCTCGGCTCTCGCTGCCCCTGAGATACGCGAGGGGCGCCAAGTCGCTAACGTAACGCCACAAGTAACTGCCGTGCCACGCGATAAAAACTAACAGCACGCCAGCGACATAGGCAGGTCGCTTGATGCGCAAATAAACATTGAAGACACCATAGACCAAAAGCACGATCAATGGAGGAACGATCATCAAAATGTAGCGAATGCGTATCTCGACGAGAAATAATGCGTACAGGAAAAACAGCACCGCAAAACCGGCGACAAATTTTTTCTCTTCCAGCCATTTTCCTTTGAACGCCCAGGGCAGGAAGACAACGAGAATCGGCGTCAGGACGCCATCGAACAGCTGCGGATTATCGTCGCGGCCGGAGACAAAAATCCGAAGCGGCAACATCAGTATTTGCCAAGTGTTTTCGCCGTAAAGCAGCTCTCGTTTCTCGAAGAGGCCGAACCCACCGAAACTCGCCGCAGGCGAGGCGGCCATTGTGTGAGGCGCAAACCAAGCACCCAACAACGGATAAAATGGGTTGCCGGTTTGGAACCAATTTTTGATCAGCCAAGGCAAGAAGGGCAACAGCGTCAAACCGCCAAACTGAAGGAGTTCGCGTCCGATCCATTTTGGGCTTTGTCGCGGCGGTTTGACGACGGTGAGCAAAACGAGAAAGGAGATCACCAGACCCGCAACCAGGCCGTTAGGCTTCGTCGCAAGCGCAAACCCCAGCGACAGCGCACCGAGACTTAACCAACCAAATGCTTCCCTGTCTTCGCGCCAACGCAGCAGACACAAAAGCGCGGCGCTCGCATAGAACGTAATGCCAAGATCGATGTAAGCCCAATGGCTCAAGCGCGCAACCACAGGCATTGAGATAAATAGAAAAAAGCCGAGGAGCCCATACAGCGCGTTCATACGGCGGCCCAAGTACGCGTAGAGCAGCAAGCCTGTCAGGTAAGCATATAGAGCATGAATTAACTTGGGCACGAAGTCATAACCCCAGTGCACCCAAGGGGTATAGAGCATGTCGAGCAACATCGGGTAGTAGGCGTACGGCGCTATCGGCACCTCGAGGATCTGTCCGGCTTTCGCGTAGAGTTTGGGAATTGCCAAGTGGTGCGTGAGCTCGTCGCGACTGACCGGGGGCAACAGGCCGAGCACGACTTCGGTAATGAAAAAAGCCAGAATGGCCGTCCAGATCACGCGGCCGAGCCAATTCGTCAGGCGCGGAATGGCAATAAAATGAACGAGGAAAAAGAGGACGCTAAAGAGAAGAACGGCAACGCTGCTAAGATTCAACCACTGATTGTGGACGTAACCCGCCAGGCCGAACAAAAAATAACCCGTCGCCAAGAAGCCCAAAAGGCATCCAACCCAGACCGTGCGTAATAGCACCCTGGAAAATTGCTCTTCCATCAAGCTTTCGGAACGAGTCTCATGGCGAGCTTAACCGCGAAGCAGGCTGGCGCCGTAGCTTCGGAAATTCCAAGCCATCGAGAGATCAAGATTCAAAATGAGCTGGGAATGATCGCTGAGTCGATTCAATTCGGCTTGTCGATGACGCCGACGACGGCACCAAATTTTACGAAATCACCTTCTTGCGCATTGATTTCTTCCAACTGCCCATCTTCCGGCGATTCGATCTCCACATTGACCTTATCGGTTTCTATCTCGAGCAGAGCTTCGCCCTTCTGCACCTTAGCGCCTTTGGTTTTGATCCAGCGCAAGATCCGTACCTCGTCGCTCTCGTCGCTCGACCCCAACCTGGGAATAATCACGTCCTTTTTCATTGCGCCTAAAGCGACTGCGCCTCAAAACTATCGGAGAGCGACTTTAACTTGAGTGTCTGGCGCATGTTGTCCAAAAATGCGTGGACATTCTTGTACTTTGCCGGAACCTGGTAGTGTACCGCCGTATAGAGATAGTGCAGCTGGGAAAAAATCGCTGCGTCAGCGATAGTCAAGCGGTCAAAAATAAATTTTTTTCCGGAATAAATTTGATCCAGCGTGTTGAAATGAACGTCCCAGGCTGCCTCTGCTTTCTGCCGCGCTTCCGGAGTTTCAGCGCGACGAATGGCATGGTTGGCGTGAATCAAAACTTCATCGGACCAATCTTCCAGTGCTAAACAAAGCCCCTTGTTGGCAGCGCCGTCGGGGTAAATACTGTCGGCTGGATGATCCTTGTCCAAACGGTCGGAGATGACTGTCGAGTCGATAATGCATTCGCCGTTGTAGTCCATCGACGGGACTTTTCGCTGGCCGGTATACTCAATCAACGATTTGCGGTCGTCCTTGCGCACGTCAACGATGTCGTAGGGCACTTTTTTTATTGCCAAAACGATTCGAACTTTTTCACAAAACATCGAGGTTTGCGATTGAAAGAGTCTGATCGCCATTTGCTGATCCTCCTGATAAAGTCTTTGGACTGGCTTCCGGCGACATCGTCGGTTGCGGCTAACTGTTACCCATGCAACAAATCCGCAGATTTCTCAAGCTTGTGCGCAGATCGAGTTATTGACCTCGCTTGGCCTCATAAGTATTCTTTCGCCATGTCGCGGCGAACTCTGCTGTGTAGAGCCGGAAAACGATTGCGCGGGCTATCAGGCGAGAAAATAGGTCGACTTGAGTAATTCGGAAGGAAACAATGGCGAAATATCTTCAATGTAGCGAGTGCGGCAAGCTGGCCTTTTATTACGACGACTACGTCGGCACGGAAAAGCCTTTTTACCGCCGTTTTATGCGGTATCCGGAAGGTGAAACAAAACTTGAACCGCCGCGCTGCTTTAACTGCGGCGGAGTGCCGCGCTTGATCCGCCCGCGCCCGATCACGCCGAGGATCCCGGCGACGAGGAAGAGGAACACCGTCACGAGCAGCAGCGCGA
>JAICHC010000531.1 GCA_025922795.1 Candidatus Binatia bacterium
CGCCAAAGGCATCGGCTGGTATGCCGAAGGACCGATCGAAGATCCTGCGCAAATCGGCCCGGCTGTAAAGCGTGCGATCGCGCAGGTGAAAGCCGGCAAGCCGGCACTCATCGACGCCATTGTCTGGCGCCGCGGCGAAAACGCGTAGGAAAATTTAACCGCAAAGAACAAAGGGGCATGAAAGTGGAATATTTTCGCAATCGCAATTTCCGGCTTCATTTGTGCCCTTTGTGGTTAATCGAATTTATCTCTAGGAGGAAGTTCGCATGGCAGATTCGAAAATAAAAAAATCCGACCGCCGCTGGCAGTCCGACATCATCGTCGACATGATCAAGAGGTATGGCTTCGAGTACATCGCGCTCAATCCGGGCGCCAGTTACCGTGGGCTGCACGACTCGCTCGTCAACCACGGCGAGAATGACCCGCCGATGCTGCTCTGCCAGCACGAAAAGATTGCCGTGCAGATCGCCCATGGCTACGCCCGTGCCAAGGGCAAACCGATGATCGCCATCGTGCATAACCTGGTCGGCCTACTGCACGCGCCTATGGGCGTCTACTACGCCTACCTGGACCGCGCCCCGGTGTTCATCATCGGCGCCACCGGTCCCTTGGCGGAGCCCAAGCGCCGCCCGTTCATCGACTGGATCCACACCGCGAATGTCCAGGGCGAAGCGATCCGCAACTTCGTCAAATGGGATTATCAACCTTCGACCGTCGATGGCGTGCCCGGCGCCTTCGCGCGCGCCTATTCAGTCATGATGAGCGCGCGCCAGGGACCGATCTATATGTGCTACGACGCCGGCCTCCAGGAAGCGCAGCTCGATCACGACGTCGAGATGCCGCCAGCCGGCGCGATCACCGTTCCGACCGCTCCGGCCGCCGATCCGGTTGCGCTGATCAAAGCCGCCGACACGTTAGCCGCCGCCAATCGAGTCGCGATCATTGCCGACTTCGCCGCGCGGCCGCCACACGGTTGGAACCACGTCGTTGAGCTGGCAGAAACACTCGGCGCCTCGGTTTGGGACGTCGGCTCACGATTGAATTTCCCCGGCGACCATCCGCTCAATCTGACCATGGACCCTGACGGCTGTTACGAAGGCGTCGAGGTTGTGCTGACCCTCGACATCGCCGATTTCGAAAAACCGACTCACGTGCGCGACATCGCCACGCGCACCGTCGTCAGCAAAGTACCCGCAAACGCAACCTGGATCGACATCGGTTTCACCGACATCGAGATCAGCAAATGGTCGATGGACTACGCCCGGCCCTTCTACGCCCAGCAACGCATGACTGCCGACCCGGTAACCACCGCACCGCAACTGACCAAGCTCGTAAAGGAGCGCATCGCCAGGACGCCGGGGCTTGCGGAGAAGATCGCGCGGCGCGCGGAAGAGATCGGCAAACGCCACAAGGAAAACCGCGCCAAATGGAGCAAGCAAGCACAAGAGCATTGGGACTCAAAGCCGATGACCGTGCCGCGCTTGGCGCTCGAAGTCTGGGACGCGATCCGAGGTGAAGACTGGGTACTCACCACCGGAGATCTGGGGAGTTGGGGCAAGAAGCTTTGGAATTTTGATCGGCCTTATTGCCATGCCGGGCGGGAGCTCGGCACGGGCACACAGATCGGCCTTTCTCTGGGGGTCGCGCTTGCCAACAAAGGTACCGGCCGCCTGGTCGTCGACTTGCAGCCGGACGGCGATCTCATGTTCGATGCCGGCTCTCTGTGGATCGCGGCCAAGTATAAAATCCCGATGCTCGTCGTCATGTTCAACAACCGCGCCTATTACAATGATTGGAACCACCAGCTTGTTCTGGCGCGAACCCGCGGCACAGATCCGGCGCGCGCACACATCGGTATGGATTTATATGATCCCGATCCGGACTTTGCCGGCTTGGCCAAGTCCATGGGGTGGTACGCCGAAGGCCCATTTGAAACTGGTGACGATCTCAAACCGGCGCTCAGGCGCGCCATCGAGCAAGTCAAGCAAGGCAGGCCCGCCCTGATCGACGCCGTCTGTGACCGCCGCAATCACGGTTAATGTTCTGAGCGGGGGTTTGATCCGCCATCCCACGCGGGTCTCTCATTTTACCTCGGAGCGAAGCGCGAAGACGAAGCGGTTAGACTTATGCAACGCGACAGCTCCATGCGCCGTTTGAATTATTAAGGGGGCAATTACCGATTAAGGAGTTCATAAGTATCTAGACAACAGGGTTTGTTGGACACGAAGGGACGACTCGTTCCAAGCCCAGGCAAAGCGTCTGTGGGTCATCGGCTACCACCCGAGCCACGCCCCGAGTGCTTAATTTTGGGCGTGGGTGGGAAGGCGTCCTTTGAGTCCTGGTGCCTGCGCTTTCCACGACTCGCCCCTTCGTCCCAGTATCTCTACTAACTAATGAACTCGTTCGTAAATCCTGCAAAATCGTGTCTATTTCTGTTTTTTCCTTGTACTCACGGCTATCTGCGATACACTGCTAAAAATGCACCGATCGGTCGCGGAGCACGGAAAATCAACGAACCGGCAACCTCTTAGATAATGAAACGACTTAACATCTGCCTCATCAATCCGAAATTCGACCCGTCCTATTGGGGCTTTGATTACGCTCTGCCGCTTTATCCCGGTAACAAGAAATGCACCATGGCGACCGGCGCCTTGCCGCATCTCGCCGGCCTCGTTCCCGATCATGACGTCGTCCTTCTTGACGAGAACGTCGAGCCGATCGATTTCGCTTCGCTCGGACGTTTTGACTTGGTCGGCGTCACCGGAATGATCGTGCAAAAAGAACGGATGCGGCAGATTTTAGAGCGTCTCCGACAGCTCAAAATTTTTACCGTCGTCGGTGGCGCTTACGCCTCGGTCAATGAGTCATTCTTCGATGGCTTATGCGATGTCCTGTTTACCGGTGAAGCGGACGAGACCTGGCCGGCGTTCGTCAGCGCTTTCGCGTCAGGGAAGAACTATGAGAATATTTACAAGCAAGCCAATCCCACCGACATGACCAAGCTCCCCAAGGCCCGCTTTGACTTGCTCCGAGTCGACCGTTACGCCTCCGGCGCGCTGCAGTTTTCGCGCGGTTGTCCGTTTCGCTGTGAATTTTGCGACATTATCGTAACTTTCGGCCGGCGGCCGCGCATGAAGCGGCCCGAACAGGTTTTAGACGAGCTCGAAGAAATGCGTAAAGCAGGTTTTTTTTCTTGTTTTATCGTCGACGACAACTTTATCGGCAACAAGAAAGCCGCCAAGGAACTGCTCCGCATGATCATCACGTGGCAAGAGCGCCATGGTTTTCCTTTGCGCCTCACCACCGAAGCGAGCATCAATCTCGCCGATGATACGGAGCTCCTCGATCTTCTGTATCAGGCAAACTTCCGCTCCGTGTTCATCGGTATCGAAACGCCGAGGCAGGATTCTCTCAAAGAAACTAAAAAGTTTCAGAACATCTCCGGAGATTCTCTCGAGGCCAAGCTGACGCGCATTCGCAACG
>JAICHC010000532.1 GCA_025922795.1 Candidatus Binatia bacterium
CAATTGCGGGAATCGACTCACCGCGATTGATCCACGCGTTTAATTCTTCTCATCCTCGTGGATCCAGTGTTTCACCCACGGCAACAAAAAGTAGGCTGGCAGCGATAACAAAAATGTCAAAGCGAAGTAATCACCATAGCCGTACTTTTCCGCGCCCAACCCGCTGATCCCGCCGATCAATCTTCCGGTCAGCGAAAATATCGAGGACAGGAACGCGTACTGCACGGTCGCGTGTTCCTTTTGGCAGACGTTCATCAGAAAAGCGAGAAACGCCGCCGTGCCGAGCCCGCCGCTCAATGACTCGAACATGGACGCGCCGTAGAGACCGAACCGTCCCAAATTAAACCATTCGACGAGCGAGTATCCGAGATTCGAACCGGCTTGCAGTAATCCTAACAGCCACACGCCGTGGAAAATGCCGAAGCGCGAGATGAAGGCGCCGCCCATCAATGCGCCAGCGACGCTCAGCACGATGCCGAAGGTGGTCGGAAAGACGCCAATCTGAAACACCAAATCCTCTTCGACGGGCCAGATGGATTTTCCGTAGTCGACCCAGAACGGCTTCACCATGGGTCCGATGGCAAACTCGCCAAGCTTGTAAGTGAGCACGAACAAAACCAGCGGAATCACGCGCCAGGTACCCGCCCAGCCGACAAAACCCTTCAACCAATGTTCGCGCGCTTCATCGGGGAGACTCAGCCTCGGAACCCGGAGCGCGGCGAATCCCAGGAGCACAAAAGCGATCCCGGCAAGCATGAACAACGAATTCCAACGCAGCACGGTGGCGAGAAAAACCAAGCCGCCGCCGGCCACGACAAGAGCAACGCGGTAGGCTGAAGCACGCACGCCGTTGGCCGGCCCCTCTTCGTCGCGATTGATCAAGCCCACCGAGTAAGAATCTATGGCGACATCTTGAGTTGCCGATAAGGTCGTCAGCAAGAGAATCAGCAACAGCACGATCAAGCCGACGGCCGCGACGTCTGTGAACGGCAACGCCATCAGCACCACGGCGATCCCCAACATACAACCCAGCACCCAAACGCGGCGATCGCCATAGCGGTGCACCAGCGGCGACCAAAAGACCTTCAAGGAGTACGGCAGCTCCAACAAGCGGAGACCGCCGATGGCGCGCAGTGACACGCCGTGCAGGCGAAAGTAAACCGGCAGCACCTCCCATAAGATCGCCGCCGGCGCGCCCTGGATAAAATACAGCAGCGCGACGACGCCGAGCTTTTTCTTTATACCCGGCGCAAAATGTCCCGCGCCGAGCCACTTCCAAAAGTATGAAGTCATCAGTTTTTTGAGCGTAGAGGCAAAGCGATAAACTTATTGACCCGCTACTCCGTTGAACTGCTCGACGAAAGCATTTTATCACAGTCTATGGTTTCGAGCTGAAAGATATTTACCAAAAGTTGGATTTGGTTTTTGCCGGTTCTTAAAGGCCGGAGCCGCGGCGATCGGCGGACTGACCTAAGATCAAGCACCCGTGCCATTGATCGTGAACCGCACCGCCAGCTTCCGGCTGGCCACTTACTGGCAATACACAAACGTAACCGCTTGTTCATCTCGTCTTAATCTTCGCGCGAGTATGATTGGAGTAAAATTCATTCCAAGGAGGATGCTATGGACCAAGTCAATTTTGACGCAGTCATCGAACAAGCGATCACGAAAGTCACCCGGAGCCGCATCGGCGAGAAACCCCCGGTCTTTGTGACCCTTTCTCCTGCTCTCACGCAGGTGCCATGGAAAGATTCTGCGCTGAAGCAGTTTCTGCAATTTTTCTTGTACGAGTCGCTGCTCACCAGCGATACGAACGCCGCGATCGAAATCTCTTTGCGGCGCCGGTCGTTGCTCAAGGACCTGACCGCCTTTGTGGGGGTTCAACCGTCGTACTGGGTTCAGCTGCGAATTTCCGGTCGGGGACTGAAGATTGCCGAAAATCACGTCGAGGATCTTTTTACCGAAGTCGGTTATCGCTGCGAAGAATGGGTTGGCGTGTCCGGCTCAAACGCGCGCTTAGGAATCTTTGGCACCATGTGCGCGCCAAAATTAAAAATGGTCTTCTGCCTGGAATCGACGCGCCACCGCCTGCGCTGCGACTTACTGCTGCCTGTGCACGATCACTGTCCAGTGCCTTGCTTGCTTGAAGGCGCAGCGTAGCGCCAGCGCAGCTTTAACGCACAAATTACCGCCGCGTCATACTTCGCTAACAGGCCGGCCTTAGAATGCCCTCTAAATAAGACTCAATGGAGGCCATATGAAGCGCTTAGACACAATCCTGGTGCCTACCGATCTCTCCGAGCATTCCCGCCGCGCGTTATCCTACGGCTGCTGGTTGGCGGGAGAAGAAAATGCCGCCTTGATCGCACTGCACGTCGCCAATGAATTTACTGCCTGGGAATACTTTTCGGAGGACCTTGCCTTCCTCGAGCCTAACGGCAAATCCTGGCCGGCCGACCGCGTTTTGGCGGAAGCGAGCCTCGATTTGAGCCGGTTTCTCGAGCTGAGCCTGTCGGATTTACAGAAAATTGCGACTGCGACCAAGCGCGTTGTGCTCGGCTCCGTGCCTCAACAAATCGTTGCCGTCGCCGAAGATAACGATGTCGATCTTATCATCATGTCACCGCGCCGGCACCGCGGTCTCCGGCGTTGGCTCAAAGACTCGGTAACGGACCGCGTCACCCGGATGAGCCCCTGTCCGGTGTTATCGATCACAGCGCCGCCGGTCTCGAGTCGACGGCACGGGAAGTTTGCGCCGGTCGTCCTCGATTGGCGGAGCCAGAGCAGCGCCGGCGCTTGAAAATATTTGCCGTCCATCGATCGGCGCGCACTGCCGCAGTTGAAGTTGCGCATCAGTGAAGGTACGTCCATGCCGCACGCGGACTTGAAAAGTCACTGGCGTCGATTCGATGCCGTGGTTTGCTTCAACCGGATCATTGATTTGATTTTCAAGTTGCTGATCTTCTTTGTCGTCCTTGTGCTGGCCATGGGCTTGATCAAACTCTTCTGGGAGGTTTGGCGAGTCATGGCCGTGAGCAAGCTCACCGACGCTTTCGGTTTCATCGTCACCCACCTGCTGACGTTTTTTATCATTCTGGAGCTGTTCAAAAGCCTCGTCGAGTATTTTCGCGAGCACCGCCTCAAGCTCACCTTCATCGTCGACGCGACGCTCGTGTTTATTCTGCGCGAGGTCATGATCGGACTCTATCGACACCAAAGTTCTCCGCTGCAGATAGGCGCTCTCGCCATTCTCGCGCTGGTGCTTGGCTGCGTACGCACTTTGGCGATAATTTACTCACCGATGGAGCGAAAAATGGTGGAGAGTCTCCAGGCGGAGGACAAGCCGCTCCCACCACGCCCGCGCGATGAAGGACGATCTATCCGGCGCGCTGTCGAGGCCGAGCCCATTCAGTAGCCAGTCCAAAGTGCATCGGTCGATCCGCTTGAAACGGTGCCAGAGTTTTAACTTATTGTTAACCTAA
>JAICHC010000533.1 GCA_025922795.1 Candidatus Binatia bacterium
AGCGGCTCGTAAAGTTTTCCTGCAGGAGCCTGCTGATCCGCCGCTAGCAAAGCACGGAGAGCGTCATCGTAGTCCGTGCTGCCGGAAATCGCCTTATCAAAAATCGTCGGATTGCTGGTGACGCCGCGAATGCCGTCCTCTTCGACCAACCGTTTAAGGCCGCCGCCGGTAATCAAGTTACGCCGGATGTAGTCCAGCCAGATCGACTGTCCCTGCTCGGATAGCTGTTTTAAAGGATTCATTCCGTCTCTCCTTGAGCGCAATCGCCTTCACCTCTTTTGCCAAAGAGGAAAAAGAGCCTCGCGGGGAGTTTACCCGCGAATCTCAACAGCCGCGAAAATAGTTGTGACGAGCGGGCGATCCTAAATCAATCGAGCCCTGACTCTTACGTGTTTTTGCCGTAGCGCTGCTCCAGCACTTTGATTTTCGCCACCCGGCGCTTGTGGCGCTCTTCGCCGCTGAATTTTGCCGCCAAAAAGTGCCGCACCAACTCGCGCGCCAGCTCGACGCCGATGACGCGCGCCCCGAGCACCAGCAGATTGGTGTCATCGTGCTCCACGCCCTGGCGCGCGGAGTATGTATCGTGGCACAGCCCCGCACGGATGCCGGGAATTTTATTGGCCGATACGGAGGCGCCGACGCCGCTGCCGCAAATTAACACGCCGCGTTCCGTCTTGTCGTCAAGGAGAACTTTGGCCACCGTCTCGGCAACATCGGGATAGTCGACCGGCTCGTCACTCACAGTACCGACATCGATCACATCGTGACCCAGCGTGCGCAGATACTCGCCGACCGATTGTTTTAGATGGAAACCCGCGTGGTCCGCGCCGATAACGATGCGCATTGCTTCCTCGGTGTTGGGAGTTGGTGCTGAGCTATCTCCTGTTCACTGAACGTCCTGTTCTTACAAGAGTGCGCGGGCGCGCTCGACAACGTGATCGACGGTAAAGCCGAACTTTTCCATCACCACGTTTCCGGGGGCGGAGGCGCCGAATCGTTCCACTCCGATAATGTCCCCGCCGTCACCTACATAGCGATGCCAGCCAAGCGGCAGGGCCGTCTCCACCGCCAGCCGGGGTCGAATCGAAGGTGGCAAAACCGATTCCCGATACTCGCGTGGCTGCTCATCGAACAGTTTCCAACTGGGCATCGAAACAACGCGCGCCCGAATCTTCTGGGCCGATAACTTTTGTTGAGCTGCCAAAGTCAGGTGCACTTCCGACCCGGTGCCGATCAGAAGCAGATCGGGTTTTCCGCCCGGATCGTCGGCCAACACATAAGCGCCGCGCCGCAATCCTTCAGGGGAGGCTAAATGAGTTCGATCGAGGGTCGGCACGTTCTGGCGCGTCAACATCAGAGCTACGGGACGCTGCCGTGTCTCGACCGCGACCCGCCACGCCACGGCGGTTTCATTGGCGTCGCACGGACGAATCACCACAAGGCGCGGTATCGCGCGCAGCGCCGCCAGCTGCTCGATCGGCTGATGGGTCGGACCGTCTTCGCCGACGCCGATGCTATCGTGAGTGAAAACGTAGATGACGCCGACCTGCATCAAGGCCGCCAGCCGGATCGACGGGCGCAAATAATCGGAGAAGATCAGAAATGTCGAGCCAAACGGGATAATGCCGCCGTGAGCAGCCATGCCGTTCAACGCCGCCCCCATGCCATGCTCGCGCACGCCGAAATGAATGTTTCTCCCCGCATAGCTAAAGCCGCCGCCTGCTGCTCCCTGGCTCTTGCTATAGTCTCTGTCCGGACTTTCAAAATCGCCGAGGTTCTCCAGCACTGTAAATGTCGATGGATTCAAATCGGCCGAGCCGCCGATCAGCGTCGGGAGCTTCGGCGCGACCGCGTTCAGAACTTTCCCCGATGCGATACGTGTGGCCAGTCCCTTAGGGTCGGCAGGGAAGTCAGGGATCGAATTATCCCAACCTTTCGGCAAATCGCCATGCATTACCCCGTTCAGTTCTTCGGCGGGTTCAGGAAACTTTTCGGCGTAAACGGACAATTTCTCACGCCAGCTGGCCTCGGCCCGTTCGCTGCTGACGACGGACTCGCGAAAACGGGCCAACGCCTGCTCCGGAATAAAAAACGCCGGTTCGAGCGGCCAATTCAGGTGCTGTTTCGTCCGTTTCACTTCCTCCGCGCCCAGCGGCGCGCCATGGGCCTCGAAAGTATCCTGCTTTCCAGGCGATCCAAAACCTATATGGGTGCGCAACAGAACCAGCGACGGCCGTTTGCTTTCGCTTTGCGAAGCACGCAAAGCCCGCTCGATTGCGCCGAGGTCGTTGCCATCCTGGATCGTTTCCGTATGCCAGCCGTACGCTTCGAATCTTTTGACGACGTCTTCGCTAAAAGTCAGATCCGTCGATGCGGCGAGCGAAATCTGGTTGTTGTCGTAAAGATAAATCAGCTTGCCCAGTTTTAAGTGACCGGCGAGGCTTGCCGCTTCGGCGGCCACGCCTTCCATCAAATCACCGTCGCTGACGATCGCATAGGTGAAATGATTGATGATCTCAAATCCAGGCCGGTTATAGCGCGCGGCTAAATACGCCTCAGCGATGGCCATGCCGATTCCGTTGCCGAATCCTTGACCGAGTGGTCCCGTCGTCGTCTCGATTCCGGCCGCAAGCTCACGTTCAGGATGTCCCGGCGTGCGGCTCCCCCACTGGCGGAACTGCTTGATTTGATCGAGCGATATATCTTCGTAGCCGGTAAGATGAAGCATGCTGTAAAGCAGCATCGAGGCATGGCCGGCAGACAGCACGAAGCGATCACGATCGAACCAGGAAGGGTTGCGCGGACTATGTTTGAGGAAGCGAGTCCATAGGACAAAAGCCGCTGGCGCAAGTCCCATCGGCGCGCCGGGGTGCCCCGATTTGGCCTTCTCCACCGCATCCACTGAAAGCATGCGAATGGTGTTGACGCAGAGTTGATCAATCGATGGATCCATGTGTTTGCCTGTCTCGCCGGCGCGCCGGGTTCTACGCGCCAGTCCTTTAGGGGTTGTTGGTATGCTCAAATTATTTTTAGCACTTTCGCCGGCCGAGGTCAGCAGCAATGATGATTTAAATCCGCAGAGAATCAAGTCGAAGTTCGCAACCGGATGAGAATGGCCCGCGAACCCCCATTTGTGCCACGTTTGAAATCGGCCTGGGATTCTCGCGTGCCGGAATAGCAGGCCGTTAACGAAGTAATTCGCGCACTCAGCCCCGAGAACTCCATGCAGATTGAAACTGAAATTGTTAGACCGCGAGGCAAAATGCTGAGTCAGCTAACGCCAACGATCTGTTCAAGGCAAGCCAGCGTTCTTTTCATGGCCGCGCGCGTGAGCGGATCACCGATCGCTCGCAAGCGAGCGATATCCTCCGCCGTATCGACATCGAACCATTCAGGCAGCAAGCAGAACTCGATGCCGAGTTGACGGAGCTTCTCGATGGTTTCGGCCAAAACCCGCTGGTGGCTCCAACTCATGCC
>JAICHC010000534.1 GCA_025922795.1 Candidatus Binatia bacterium
ATGATCAACGTAATCACCGGCCGTCCAACCAAGCGACGCAGCACCAGCCGATTAAAGCCCACCGCTAACCCGACCATGCCGGCCATCCCGAATCCGATCGCGCCGAAGAGCCCAAGACCCAGCACGTGCAGACCTGAGGCCACCAGATTTGACGCTACCATGACCCACTCGCCGAGGGCAAAATTGATCATCCGTGAGGCCTTGTAGACGACCACAAAAGCGAGCGAGATCAGGGCGTAAATGGCGCCGGCGAGCGCCCCATTGACGAGTAATTCGATGCAGTATAACGTACTTTCCCCTGGCATCACCTAAGTTCCTGTCTCGTCGAGGGCCAGATTGGCAAACGGTCCAGATCTGCTGGGGGAACCCGGCTTCTTGGGTCGCTCCCTTTATAGCAGTTAGCAGGCGATGTAAAAGTGCTGCAAATCGCTCTCAGATGGCATAAAATATCTTCTAAGTCATTGATCTCACCATGGAAAACTGGATTATCTCCGAAAGACAAAAAAATTCCTATATCTTTCAATAAGATATATGGATCGGGTGATCGATGAGGGTCGGTTTTCACAGGCTTTTCATCCCGCTTTGGCGCTTTGACCAACGGGTAGCCATTACGCGAGCAGCTGTTGAGGAACGCTATCATGCCTGACATTCTCATCCACAATGAAACGGACTATGACCTGTTGCCTTGGATTATCGATCGCATCAAGGCGGAGGCGATCGAATACTTTGGCGAATCGCTCCATGCGATCCGGATACAGCTTGGCATCGCACGCCATGCGTTCAATCCGAAGACGCACGAAGTCCGCTATGCGTTTTACCCAAGCGATTATGGCTTAACGCACCTCCCAGAGCGATCTGACGAGTTGAATCGACCAGAGGCCGACCGGTTGCCTTTCCCTGACCTCGAGACCTCCCACATCCCCTCCGATTTGATCGATGAAGCTGCCGAAGTGGACACCGACTTTGACGTGATTGATGATGTGGACGTGCTCGACAACGATGATGTCGAGTTTGTGGGTCTTGATCCGGATTTTGATGCCCTCGATACTTCCGATCCCGAGCTCTTCCTGTAGGACGATGAGGAGTCGCTCAATCATTTGGGCGGGCCACATCTTGGAGAGTCTGCTGCCGCTCGGTCGAGAGCGGCAGCAGACTGCTACGACCGATTAATCGCCGTTGCCAACCGCTTGGGGGCGCTTGTCTGCCAACGGGTCGCGCAGGGGAACCGTAATGTCCGCCGCGCCGTGATGGGTGACGTTTGCCGTCTCGTCCTGATCCTCTTGAATGACGTTGCGGCCATAGGGGGACACGACTGGAATATCTGCTGCGGAGATGGGGGCCATGCGCGGCTTCCGCGCCAGTGCCGCCTCGATATAAGGGGCGAGTTCGGCCGCCTTGAGTGCTTCGCGCTCGGCCTCATGCGCCTTGAAGCGCGGCATGATGGTGTCGGCAAACAATGTCATCGCGTCGCAAATATGGTCGTGCCGGTTCTTGCCGCCCTGCTGGATGAAGATCACCTGATCGACTCCGGCTTGCGCAAAGTCGTTGAGATGTTCAGCCACCTGTTTGGGAGTGCCGATCCCACTTCCCTTGCCCACTTCGGCCAGCTGAGCACGCGCTTGTTCAAAGCGATTCCAGATGTTCGTCTGAGCGGGCGTGTGATTGCCGAACACATAATAATGTCCTAGCGAATAGCCGAAGTAGCGGAAGCCGTCGCCGCCGCGCCGTTTGGCTTCCTCAGCATCATCATGCACGGAAAAGCCGGTGACCATGGCAATATTGGCATTCACCGCGTGGCCGATCGGCACACACGCATCCGATTTAATAATGTCGTAATACTCCTGCACCCATTTGCTCGCTTCCTGTGGATCGACGAACGCGAAGGTAAGCGCCCCAATGCCGTGCCGGGCGGCCGCGTGAATAGTCTCGCGGCGCGAGCACGCCACCCAGATCGGGGGATGCGGTTGCTGTAACGGTTTGGGCAATACATTGCGGCAAGGCATCGAAAAGAACTGCCCGTCAAATCCCGGATAAGGCGACATGGTCATCATGTTCGCCGTTTGCTCCACGGCTTCAGCCCACATCGCCTTTTTTTGCTCGGGGTCGATCCCAAATCCCTCAATCTCGACGCGTGACGCCGATTCGCCAGTGCCAAACTCGACGCGGCCGTCGGATAACAGATCGAGGGTGGCAATGCGCTCCGCGACGCGCACTGGATGATTGTAAGCGGGCGGTGACAGCACGACGGCATGACCGAGTCGGATGTGCCGGGTATTGCGGGCGCAAAACGCCAGAAACACCTCGGGTGCGGACGAGTGCGAGTATTCTTCCAGGAAGTGATGCTCGTTTTCCCAGATGTAATCAAAGCCAAGCCGATCGGCGAGTTCAACTTGTTCGATTGCATTTTTTAAGAGCGTGTAGTCAGAGGATTCTTCAGTCCAGGGACGCGGCAATTGGTGTTCGTACAATAAGCCAAACTTCACCGTATCGTGCTCCTTGTTAGAGATTTTGCCCATTGTAGGTGAATCGAAAGTTTAGCGTATAAAGCGGTGAAACGCACCCAAAGCCGATGAGAGCCGAATTCAGGCGTCTCATGACTTGGACAAAAGGGTTGGCCTCTTTGCGGTTCTGAGCCCAAATTTCTGTATCGGATCTGCTCGCGGATTCTGTACAATCATTTCTGTCCGAGTCCTCAGTAGACCGTTTGTCAGGAAGCGGGTGCGCTGCTTTCATTTCGCGCACGGTTCAGACGTACCTCGATCTGTTGCAAAATCGCCAGAGCCTGCGGGTGGAGTGATCCATCGTCATTCTCATCCTGATTGGGATCGTGCTGATGATCTACGATCTAGGAGTTAAGCTGGCAAGGAGCGATTGCCTGATGCCCGAATTACCGGAAGTGGAAACGATTCGGCGCGGCCTGGCGCCCCAACTCACCGGTCAGAGCATTACCGGCGTGCGGGTGCGTCAGCCGCGTTTGCGTCATCTGGTCGATGTCAAAGCCTTGGAAGAGCAAGCCGTCGACCGCATGATTACGAGCGTTGATCGGCGCGCCAAATACCTCTTGATCCGGCTGCATCCGGACCGCGTGTTGGTGTTTCATCTCGGCATGACTGGGCGTTTGGGAGTCGGACTGCCTGCTGCCGAAGATGCGCTGCACGATCACATCATTTTTCAGCTCGGTCCGGAGTTGGAGTTGCGATATCGTGATCCGCGCCGCTTTGGCATGTGTTTTTTAACCACTGAAGATGCATTGCTGCACCATCCTCGTTTTGACCATTTGGGGCCGGAGCCGTTGTCGCCGGACTTTTCGGGGGCGTATCTTCGCGAGCGGGCTCGCGGCTCACGCCGTCCGGTGAAGAATTTTTTAATGGACGCCAACATAGTCGTTGGCGTGGGGAACATTTACGCGAGCGAGAGCCTGTACCTGGCGCGTGTCCGTCCCACGCGTGAAGCCGGCCGCCTGCGGCCGTTGC
>JAICHC010000535.1 GCA_025922795.1 Candidatus Binatia bacterium
AATCTGTTTGGGTTCGGAAAAGGAGGCGGGCTGCAGTCCGACCTGGACGCCGCCGACGTTTTGCTAAACCCCAAGCACTAATAGCCGATCAGCAAACCGGGCGGCCAACGCATTTCCAGAACGTACTCGAACAATCCCCAGATGAGCGCGTAAGCACACACTCCCATAATTACCGACGTAGACAATTTTTCTTTGCCGTCGATCAGCGCGTAAAGGAAAACCAAAAGCGGCAGGCTGTAGATGATCCCCAAAAGCCAGATCCCCAACGCGCCGCCGATGAACCAGGCAAAAAACACCAACGTGCGGCGAAGCTCGACTCGTTTGTCCGCAACCCCTCGGTGGGTATCGTCCATATCCATGCTTCCGCCCACGCCGGCCTGACGCACCTCCCAGCGCGAAGCATCCCGAAAAAGCTGCGCCAGAGCGAGCACCAGTCCTGGCAGCGCAGCAACGTAAACCGGCATAAGCTTGGCAATGTAGGGCCACTCCCAACCCCACCAGATCGCCGCCGCGAAGACCACGACCATGAACAATGTCATATTAGCTATCATCGCCGCCTCCAGCGCCAGGGATTTTTACAGCCGAGCTTCTCATCCGGCCGCGCACCGCGAAGAAGAATGATGTCGTCGCGAGAACGAGAAGCACAACTACCGCCGGGCGAGCAAGCCAGGTAAAGCCGTAGCTCGCCATGGACCGATAGAGATATCGTTCCATCAACCCGCCCAAGACGAGGCCAAGAATCATCGCCGGCCGGGGGTAACCGAACCGGCGCATAAAATACCCCAGAAAGCCGAAACCTACGACCATCAATAGATCCGCCGCGTCGCGGGTTACGCTAAAGGCGCCCATCAGGACAAAAAAGAAAATGATCGGCACCATGATCGAGTAGCGCACCTGCGCCAACTTGGCGAGCTGGCTTGCCAGAGTGAAGCCGATCAGGGTTCCAATGATTCCCGACAGCCCTTGAATCCAGACGACGCTGTAAATGATCTCCGGATTTTTTTTAATCATCTCCGGGCCAGGCAGAAATCCCCAAGCGAGCAGCGCGACGATGAATAGCGCCGTCGACACGCCCTGCGGAAATCCAAGCAGCAAGGTGGTGACTAAATCGCCCCCGTCCTTGGCGTCATTAGCGCTTTCCGGAGCGATCACGCCGCGGACGTCGCCGCGGCCAAAATTCTTACCGCCGTCTTTGCTGGTCTGTGCCGCGTGGCCGTACGCCAGCCAGTCAACAACTTGCGAACCGATCCCTGGTACGATGCCCACCCAGACGCCGATGAAGCTGCAGCGTACGACCAACCACCACTCGCGCAGCGTGTCCTTGACCCCATCGAAGAGTTTTCCCATCAGCGGCGCCGGCTGCTGCTCAACCCCGAGGCGATTCAGGGCGAGGTCCAAGGCGGCGGGAATGCCGAAGAGTCCCAGCGCGATGATGCTGATCGACATGCCGTCCAACAGGTAAGGCAAATCGAATACGAAGCGCATGATGCCGCTCTGCTCCTGTTGACCGATCGTCGCCAACAGCAAGCCGAGAGCCGCGGCGATGAGCCCCTTGAGCGGGCGACGGCCCGCCAACACGGCCACCATGCTGAGTCCCCAAAGGACGACGACGAACAGTTCCGGCGAGCCCATGAGATAAATCAGCGGTTTGGCTAGTGGTATGGCCACCGCCAGGGTGAAAGTGCCGATGAGGGCGCCCAGGCCACCGGCCATGAACGACGCGCCCAGAGCACGTCGCGCGTCGCCGCGCTGTCCCATGGGATAACCGTCTAGGATGGTTGCTTGAGAACCGGCACCACCGGGGATACCGAAGAGCACCGGCAAATAAGCCGCGCAAATCGCGCTCACCGAGCTTGCACCGATCAGCAGCGCAATGCCGGTCACCGGTTCCCACTTGATCACGACGGGCAACATAATCGCGTAGACGAGCGGAGTCCCCAACCCCTGCGGCGCCACGGCGGTAAAGGTGCCGATGCTGACGCCCACCAGCATGGCGAGAAAAACTTTGAAATGAAGGATATTTAAAAACCCCTTCAGCGCGGCGTCGATCAGCGAGATTTCTTCCATAAATGTTCGTTCCAAACGCCGGTTAGGCGCTTACGAATCGCTCAAGTTTTCGCCTCTTGCTTGCATTGAATGCTCTCGCTGCTATTTTCTTCAGCCGAATAGGCCTTAGCGCGGCGGCAGCGGCCCCGCGCCGGACAATTTTCTGAGCAGATCCAGCGTCTCCGCGTCGCGCGGAATGTCCGCGACCACTTTAGTTAACTGATCGGCGTCCAACGGCGAAGCGTCATCGGCCACGAGCTTCTTGAAATACGGACGGAACTCGGGGTCTTTAAACGTCTTTCGCAGCGCGTCCGCTAGGATAGTGACCCGTTCCTTGGGTGTTCCCGGCGGCAAAATATACGGCGAGCCGACGCCACGAAATGCTCGCCACAGGCTGATCAGCCGTTTTTCTCTGGTGTTTTTGGCGTAACTCTCCACCTCGGGAACATGGCCCAGGCGCGGATGCTTGTCTCCTTTCGGCACCTCCATGATCGCGTGAAAATTCATCAGACCCTTGTCCAGCCAATCGGGATTGCGGCGTAACACCGAAGTCGCGTTATTTGCGCGCGCGTCGAGCTCGCCGCGGACGAGTGCAATATCCACTTCGCGCGAAGTATATCCCGCAATAAAATTGGGCTGCTTCATATTTAAGAAATAGGCAAAAATACGACCCGCCACGTAGGACACATGGCCGACCGATTGCGCGCCGATTCGAACGCCGGACGCGGCCTGGAGCTTTTCCAGCGTGTCGAGACCCAGCTCGCGGCGGGTGTAGATGACGTAGTGATTTTCACTCTCCGGCGTGCCGAGATAGATGAATTTATCGGGGTCGTAGGAAATACCTTTCTCCCCCATGATGGCGAGACCGACGATCGCGCCGCTCGCGGCACCGATCGTCAAACCGTCGGGTTTGACGGAGCTGTAGACGTGATTGGCCCCTTTGCGTCCGCCGCCGCCATCCATATACTCGATGAGCACCGTCGGGTTTCCCGGAATGTGTTTCTTGAGGAAGGGCAGCATGGCTTTAACGCGCAAATCGCCGGTGCCGCCGGGCGCGGTGGTGGCGATCAGGGTCACGGTCTTTCCCGCATAAAAGTTTGCTTGCGCGTGCGCGTGTGGAGCGACTACAGCAATGCTCAGCAGCGACAGCGCGAATACCACTGCGCTTGTTTGGAAACCTCTCTTTGGGTTGTGCATCGGAACCTCCCTAAGTGTCGTCATGCTTAACGCGTCGGCAGCGGCCCCGGACCTGAGAGCTTGTTAAAAAGCGCGATGGTTTCCGGGTCCCGTGGCAGCCCTTTGATTGCTTTCTGATTTTCTTCCGGAGAAAGCGGTGTAGGATCGTCACCCACGAGCTTCCTGTACTCCTTGGCAAAACCAGGATCGTTGAAAGTTTTGTTGATCGCTTGCGTGAGAATTGCGAT
>JAICHC010000536.1 GCA_025922795.1 Candidatus Binatia bacterium
GCGAGGTGGAAAATGTCGTGCTCCTCGACGTGACGCCGCTTTCGCTCGGCGTCGAGACGCTCGGCGGCGTGATGACCAAACTGATCGAGCGCAACACGACGATCCCGGTGCGCAAGTCGGAAACTTTCTCCACCGCCGAGGACAATCAGTCGGCCGTCGACATTCACGTCTTACAAGGCGAGCGCGAGCTGGCGCGGGACAATCGCACTCTGGGGAATTTTCGGCTCGAGGGCATACGGCCCGGCCCGCGCGGGACGGCGCAGATCGAGGTCAGTTTCGACACCGATGCCAATGGTATTTTGACCGTGACGGCGAAGGACAAGGAGAGCGGCAAAGAGCAAAAAATCACGATCTCCGGTTCGACTCAGCTCGGTAAAGAAGAGATCGACCGCATGATCGCCGATGCGCAGAGCCATTCCGAAGAAGACCGCCGGAGGCGTGAGGAAATCGAGGCCCGCAACAGCGCCGACTCGATGGCTTACCAGGTCGAGCGGCAGCTGCGCGAGTTGGGAGAGCGCGTACCCATGAACGAAAAGGCCCGCGCCGAGCAGTTGATCGCGGAGATCCGCGAGCTGGTAAAGAATAATTCGACAGACATCGCGCGGTTACGGCAGTTGACCAGCGACCTGCAACAGGTCGGCTATGGTTTGGCGTCGACCCAGAGCGGGGCGACCGGCGGCACGCAAGGCGACGGACCCAGCGGCCGCCAGCGACCGGGCGGCGATGATGATGTGATCGATGCGGAGTTCAAGGAAACATGAGGTGAGAAGAGTGGAGTACTGGAGTATTGGGGTTCAACAAGCGTCATTGCAATACTCCATCACTCGATTGCCGCAATCTTCTACGGGGAGCACATGGAAGCCGCCGATAAAAATAGGAACCGGCCGAACGACGGCGAGCGGACGGATGCTGAAGCTGCGGCGGAGGTCGACCGGCTCAAAGCAGAATTGCAGCGCGAGCATGATGCGCTGCTGCGCTCGCTGGCTGATTTTGACAACTACCGCCGCCGCGTTGAACGCGATCGCCTCAGCGCGGCGCGCAGCGGCAAGCGCGACATCATACTCCGGTTGCTCGATGTGCTCGATGGCTTCGACCTTGCGCTCGCCCATATGGACGGCGCGCCTGCTTCGATCGCGACCGGCGTGCAAGCACTTCAGCGCAAATTGCTCGGCATCCTCGAAGCCGAGGGTGTGATGCCGATGGAAAGCGTCGGGGAAAGTTTCGATCCGCGCTTCCACGATGCCGTCGGCGTGGTGAAGAGTGATGAGTACGAATCGGGCGCGGTCGCCGAAGAGTTACAACGTGGCTACCGCTGGGGTGACGATATGCTCAGGCCGGCGCGCGTGCGCGTAGCGCAATGACCCTCGCTCCTGCGTTTTGCGTCTGGAGTTTTCCCCGGTAAGATAGATAAAGCACAATAGCGGTGCTGTTTTTGAGTTTCCACCAACTCGAAACCGGCAACTGGAAACTATAAACTGCGAAAGCCATGGCAGTTCAATTCAGGGATTATTATGAGGTTCTCGGTCTCAACAAGAACGCGACCGAGAGCGAAATCAAGGCGGCTTATCGCAAGCTGGCGCGCAAATATCATCCCGACGTCAACCCCAAAGATAAGACTGCTGAGGAGAAGTTCAAAGAGGTCAACGAGGCCTACGAAGTTTTGTCCGATGCCGATAAGCGCAAACGCTACGACCAGTTGGGCCAGAACTGGAAGGCCGGCGAGGAATTCAGGCCGCCGCCCGGGTGGCAAGAGGCGAACGTCGAATTCGGCGATATCGGCGATATGTTCGGTGCAGGCGCGGGCACCAGCGGCTTCAGTGATTTTTTCGAAGCTCTATTCGGCGGCCGTCGCGGCGCCGGACCGCGCACCGCGCGCGGCGGCCCGGGCTTTGCTCTGCGCGGGCGCGACATCGAAGCCGAGATTGAGTTGATCCTGGAAGAGGCTCATCGAGGCAGCACGCGCAGCATCACCCTGCAGACCACTGAAGTCTGTCCTGAATGCCGCGGCACCGGCTCTAAAGACAATAAGACGACATGCCCGACGTGCCGCGGCGCTGGCGCGATTCGCCGGCCGAAGACCCTTGAAGTAACGATTCCGCCCGGCGTGCGCGACGGCTCGGTGATTCGGCTGGCTGGGCAAGGTGAGCCCGGCGCGAACGGCGCGCAGTCCGGGGATTTGTTCCTGCGCGTACGCATCCGGCCGCACCGGCTATTCGATGTCACGGGCGACAACGACGTCCAAATCGAGCTGCCGGTCGCGCCCTGGGAAGCTGCGCTCGGCGCCAAAGTCACGGTGCCCACGCTGGAAGGGCCCGTCGAGATGACGATCCCTGCTGGAACCCAAGCGGGCCAGCGGCTGAGACTGCGCGGTCAGGGGTTGAACCGGCGGGGCGGGGGCCGCGGCGATCAATACGCCAAGCTGAAGATCGTCAACCCGCCGACACTAACACCCGCCGAGCGAGAACAGTTCGAGAAGCTCAGAAGCGCATCGCAATTTAATGCCCGGGAGTTGATGCCGAACCGATGACGACAATACATCGATACGAGATTGTTTTTCGCCGTCCCGATAGCCGGCTCTTAACGCTCGAATTGCTCGCCGCGCGTGCGGATATTCACCCCGCGCTGGTCGAGCGTTTTGTCGAGTGTGGGCTGATCGAGCCAAGCGCGCGCGAAGGCGCGAGGATGTTTTTCGACGCTGCGGCTGTGCCGAGACTGCGGACGATCAGACGATTGCGGGAAAATCTCGGTATTAACGTCGCGGGGATTGCGGTCATCCTCGATCTGCTGGACAAGCTCGCCGCGCTGCAACGTGAGAACGAACTCCAACGGAGCAGACTCTAACGATTCCTTGCGATTACCGGAAGTCGGAGTGCGGTTTAGTCGGCGCTTCAGAACCTCGGGGCGAACGGCTCATCCTTGATTGAGGGGGTGAGGCTCTACCGCGTAGTTCATCGGATCGAATGGTTCACGGCGTTGACTGGTTGATCACAATATCAACGCTGTTCGCGCCGACTTCCACGGGATTTTTTGCATACTCGCCGCTTAAGTCGCCGGCGCCCCGGGTGACCGGGTTGCCGTCTTTATCGAGACGAACACTGATGGTGATTTTGCCGGCGAACCGAGTGCCTTGCATCATTACATTGTCCTGGCTCAAGGAGTAATCGAGCGGGAACTTCGGGCGGTCGATTTTCTTGACGGCAAGCGGCGGTCCGGCCGCAGTACCGGCGGGCCGGGCGATGATGAATAACGCGGCGTTGGGATCGAGCTTGGCTTTGAGTTTAGGATCGATCGTAATCTTGCCGCTGATTTGCGCCGTCGAGGATCGCCCAGCGGTGGCCGCGCTAGGCGCAGAGTCTGCCCTTTTCTGATTGCCCGCGGGCATTTCAGCCAGCACTTTGGCGATCTCGTTTCTTTCTTCTCCCGGCGGAACCAAACTCAAGAGCCTTTCAAAGATTCCGCGCGCCGAAGC
>JAICHC010000537.1 GCA_025922795.1 Candidatus Binatia bacterium
ACGTTGGGTGAGCTTTTGGCCCGCTGAGCTTGTTGTTAGTCGAACCAATTCAAAATCTCACTTCGTGCGAGATCTCTAGGAACCCGTCATTTCCTGGCTAGGCAAGAAGCCTTACCGCATAGGTTAAACTTGAATCCTATTAGATTTTAATAGGTTACTGCGACTAGCTAGTTTATAGTTCAGGTATCATCTGCTAACTCTCGGGCCGATAGCGGAAGCTTTTTTTAAGCTCTTGTAATCACGAGAAAAAATGGCGTTTGGCAGCCGACGATTGGGATGCCCTGTCATTGACGTCTAAGATTTGGATGATAAGCCTTGATGCAGCACTGAGGAGGCTAGGTATGGCTGCAAAGATCGACTGCACGACTTGCCGGAAACGGCCAAAGAAGAAGCAGAGAAACAAATAGCCAGTTTGAGCAATCCGGTTAGTTGCCGTGAGCGGCAATCAACCCAGACAGTAAAGGCTTGCGCCCCCGGCGGGACGCAAGCCTTTTTCTTATTTGACTCCGGTAATCAAAAGAATGCCAGAGTACGCATTTCGATGCTTTCACGCGGCGGCGCATCGGGGCGGCTGGCGGGATCGTCGAAAGCGCAGTGTGCGGTCCAGCGCGCGCGGCCGTCTTTCATTGAATCGAAACATTTGAAAACGATGGCTTCGTTGCGCTGCATCCTCGGAAAGTAATACCAACGGTGCTCCGGATTAAAAGTGCAGTGATACACCTCGCCGATGCGATCCGGGTAAACGCGTGAGCTCGGAACCAGCTCTTTTGTACCGATGCTCCGTGCATCGGCGATGGCGAGCGGCTCTCGCTCCACCGGATTGCCAATCGGTCGCCAGGTTTGGATCACGGCAAAGCGTTTCTTGAGCAATTCGTCGGCTTCCTCAGGCAGCAAATCGCGGACACGTTGGGGCCCCGACCATTCCGTGTAGTCGTTGTGAGCGTTACGCACCGGGCCGCTGATTTTTTTCGCCTCCCGTATGGCGCTGTCGGCGGAGCGCAGCGTGTGATCGAAGACGAGCACCCGCTCCGCGCCGGAATTCCTTTTAACCAACTGCTCGGTCTCAGGATAATAAACCGAGCGCACCTCAGCTTCATCGAAGAAGTCTTTTACTTTTGTTTCATGCTTAACGAAGATGAAGCCTTCGCGCTCAAGTGACAGCCGGTCGGCAGCGGCGCGGCCGTCGTAAACCGGCATCTTGTATTGTTGATATTGTCCCGTGCGCTTTTGCTCGGATACGGCAAAACTGACGCCGCCGTAGCTCGCCGGCTTCTCTCCGGTGTCGATCAGGTAATTGAGCAGAGCCTCGACAGCCGGCAAAGATTCTTGATGTTCTGATAATGACATAATGGGTCTCCGTTCGCTTGGCTTCGCAGTTAGCGCTGTGGGAGCATTTCACAGGGTGTCTGGCGTGGTCCCAAGCTCTCGTAGTATCGGTTTTTATCGGGGATGTAACGGCCCTGATTGAAGTCTCCGCCCTTCTGGCTGCGAACGATCACGGCCACCGTGCGCTCGCCGACGGTAATTTCCGTGTGGATCTCATACGGCTTCACCAGATCGATTTCACCGGGGCTGACGAGCATGTTGCTGCTCTCGCGAATCTCCGCGTAGTCGGCCCTGGAGCGGTCGTCGAGCCGCTCGTAACGCACTACCCGTTCACGCCCGTCGAGCACTCCGTAAAGCGTATAGATATGCGCATGATCGTGGATGCGCGCCGGCTGCCCCTGGCGCGCTTCCCCTTTGGTGAGGCCGTTGATTGCAAAGCCGTAATCCGGGTCTTCGTAGAAAAGCAGATTTTCGGCCCGCCCGTCCGAAGGCACGCAATCCGGCCAATACTTTGAGGCCGCGACGACTTCGGGATCGGCCAGAAGTTCAGCTAGGATCGGACGGAGCGCGTTCCAACGTTTGTCCAGGTCCGGTTCCGCGGCGAAGAGCGCGCGCGTTTTTCGAACGAAACGGTCCATGGGATTTTCGTTTGGCACTGGGTCGGGTGATCGCGTTACGGTTTGTGTTTCCATATTGCCTCCCTATCGTTGCAGCGATGGTTGGGCGGTCCCATCGTCATCGGATGAGTTCGTAGTAGCCGCATTCCCGACGCCGTAAAAGCGCGCGCAATTGTCCCACAAAATTTTTCGCTTATCGTCATCTGACAAGGTCAACTTGAGAAAGCTTTCAACGGCATACGGATACTTTGAATCTCCGTGAGGGTAATCTGTAGAGAAGACCAATTGATCGCAACCGAATTCGTCAATCGTATGGCGCGCCGGCGTTTCGTCCGGCTCCACAGAGATAAAACATTGGCGCTTGAAGTACTCGCTCGGCGGCATTCGGATAGCTTGCATAAATATATCGCCTTCACGTTCATAGCCTTCGTCCAAACGCCACAAGAGCCACGGTAGCCACGAACAGTTGGCTTCGAGGAAGGCGACCTTCATCTCCGGATGACGTTCAAGAATACCGCCGGCGAGAAAACTGCCAAGACCGAGCATCTGCTCGAAAGGCTGAGCGTAAATCCGGCGCATGCCGAAATTGGGCTCGAAATTTTCCGCGCATTGACGAGACCGCGATGCCGATGCCTCATGAAAACCGAGCGGCAGGTTTAGTTCCTCCAACGCAGTCCAGAGCGGTTCGTAATACGGATCGTACCAGTTTTTGCCATTGACGATATTCGAACGAAGGAACACCGAGCGAAATCCATATTTTTCGACGACACGGCGAGCCTCCGCGACCGCGGTTTCGATATCGTAGACGGAAATCATTCCGGCGCCTAGAAGTCGGCTCGGATCGGTTTGGCAGAAATCGTGAAGCCAGTCGTTATACGCTCGCGCCATCGCGGCGCCGAAGCGCGGATCCTGATCGGGGTAGGTGAGGATTCCTAAGCCGCGCGTTGGGAAGAGCACGGCGACGTCAATGCCTTCCGTGTCCATCGCTTCCAGTTGCACGGCTCCGGTCCAGCCACGCGCGGCGTGATCGCGATAGATATCCTGATTTTTGTTATAATTGCGGCCGCGATGAGGGGTGCCTTGGGTGTGCCGGGTATCGGGCGGAACATTTGGAAAAATCACTCCGAGATCGCGGACGTTTTCAGAAGTCCGACCGCGCGGTGCTCGCCCGCGAAATTCCGGGTCGATGTAGCGCTCCCACAAGTCGGGCGGCTCCATGACGTGCATGTCGCTGTCGAATACTTTAAAGCCGTCTTTGGCCATGACCAATCCCTAGTATCGCGAGCGTAATGCGGCCGCAGGGTAGAAGTCAAGGTAATCGGCGTTCGCCGCACAATTGACAAGCTCGCCCCTTCGGCCCTAAAGTCATCTCAGCTACTAAGGAGTTCATAAGGTGTCTAGACGACGGGGTTGTAACAGGCGAAGGTGTGAGTCGTTCCAAGTTCGGGCAATGCCTTTGTGCCCCCAGGGGCCACCGCCCATTCCGCTCCCCGAGTGCTCATTTTGAAGCGCGGGTGCGGG
>JAICHC010000538.1 GCA_025922795.1 Candidatus Binatia bacterium
CGCTTCGACCAGGCGCTGGCACAGTATGAAAGGGCGGCGCAAAACGGCTTTCGCGAAGTCGCGGATGCGCTGGTGAGCGTCGAGAAACTCCGAGAGTTGCGAGCCGAGCTGGAAAGAAGCGTTCAAGCTCTCGGCAATGCGGCGCGCCTGTCGCGACTGCGCTATGACACCGGTCTGGCGAACTATCTCGAAATCTTGGTCGCCGATCAGCAGCTCTTCGATCAGGAAATCTTGCTCGCACGCGCGCGAGGCTCGCAGTTGACCGCCGTCGTACAGCTTTACCGCGCACTCGGGGGAGGTTGGCAACCGTAAAGAAAAAGCCGCGTTCAAAATGTTCAAGCCGTTCAATACGTTCAAACGGTTGAGCAGTAAGGGCTGAGTTAACGCTGGGATTCAAACAAGGACACGCGCTGATGATCCATTCTTCCCGAGCGCGAGCCGCTCCATGTTTCGTAGACCGGAAAACTCGATGAGACCGCAAACCATTCAAGGCATTCTGCTCGGGGTGGTGGTCGGCATGGCCGTGGGGATCGGCGCTTACACCTTTGCCTATGCCAAAGGCTGGTCCTATCTCACCGACGATCCCGCGGCCTGCGCCAACTGCCACGTCATGCAGGAGCAATTCGATGGCTGGGTTCACTCGTCACATCGGGCCGTTGCAACCTGCAATAGCTGCCATACCCCGGCAAATTTTATCGGCAAGTATCTCACCAAGGCCTCCAACGGTTTCTGGCATTCCATTTTCTTTACCACCGGCGGCTATGAAGACAATATTCAGATCAAACCACACAGCCGGGCGATCACCGAGCAAGCCTGCCGTACCTGCCATCGAGAAATCGTTGACGCTATCGAAGCCAGCCATGCCGCGGCGCCAACATCGCAGCTCGCGTGCCTGAGTTGCCATGACTCGGTGGGTCATCTGCAGTGACGAGGCGAATCGCAGTTTAGGAGAACTATGGCTGAAATCAGCGCTAATGATGTTTCTGCTCGACGGCGCCGGCGTCTTTTTTTCGGCATTGTCGGCGCGGCAATAGTCGTGACGATCGTCGCCGTCGGCTTGCTGATGAATATTTTCGAGCGCAAACAAGAGGCGCGCAATCCTTTTTATCGTGTGGTCGAGCTGACCGACGATACCGAAGATCCGGCGGTTTGGGGGAAGAATTTTCCGCTCCAATATGACGACTACAAACGCACGGTGGATCAGGTACGTACCCGCTTCGGCGGCAGCGAGGCACTGCCGCGTATGCCGACCAAGGTTGATCCGCGCTCCACGCTGTCGCAATCGAAGATCGAGGAAGACCCGCGCTTGAAAGTGATGTGGGCGGGCTACGCCTTCGCCAAAGATTTTCGCGAGGAGCGCGGTCACGCTTATATGCTCGACGACCAAACCCTCACCGAGCGCCAGCAAGTGGTCAAACAGCCCGGCACGTGCATTCAATGCCATGGATCGGTTTACGTGCCCTATAAAAAGGCCGGGGACGGCGACATCATCAAAGGCTTCGAAAAATTGAATCAAATGCCTTTTTTCGAGGCGCGCAAACTGGTGTCGCATCCGGTGGCCTGCATCGACTGTCACGATTCGAGTACCATGCAATTGCGCGTTACCCGTCCCGGTTTCATCGAAGGGATCCGCGCTTTCAAAGCCTCGCAGGGAATTCAGAATTATGACGTAAACAAGCAGGCGACGCGCCAGGAGATGCGCGCGTATGTCTGCGGCCAGTGCCACGTCGAATACTATTTCAAAGGAGCGGAAAAACGTCTCGTGTATCCGTGGGCTAAAGGGCTGAAGGTCGAAGAGATTCAGGCTTACTTCGACGAGGCGCAGTTCAAAGACTGGACGCACGCCGAGACCGGTGCGGGCGTGCTCAAGGCGCAGCATCCGGAATTCGAGATGTGGAGCCAGGGCATCCACGCGCGCTCGGGAGTGACCTGCGCTGACTGCCATATGCCTTACAAACGCGAAGGCGCGCTCAAGATCAGCGACCACCACGTGCGCAGCCCAGTGCTCAACATTAACCGCGCTTGCCAGACCTGCCACAAATGGCCCGAGGAAGAGCTCAAGGCCCGGATCGAGACGATTCAGGAGCGCACCTTTAAGCTGCGCAATGTGGCGATGGATGCGTTGATGGATTTGATCAAGGATCTCAAGGGGGCGAAGGGAGCGGGTAAGACTGACAAGGAGCTCGCGACGGCGCAGGACTTCCAGCGCAAGGCGCAGTTCTACCTCGATTTTGTCGAAGCGGAAAATTCGACGGGCTTCCACGCGCCGCAAGAGGCCGCCCGGATCCTCGGCGAATCGGTGGATTTCTCCAGGAAGGGCCAGATCGCGCTGCGCGACGGCAGAAACGAATCGAAGTCGGCGGTCGCAAAATAGCCAAGTCCGGACTCACGAGCTCGGGGAGGCCTTCATGAATAACGTGGAGAAGAAGCGAAAACGTTGTTGGCCCGGCAGGCTGGCGATGACGGTGGGTCCACCGTTGGCGCTGCTCATCTATTTTCTCCTGCTCGAAAAGTACGGATTTCTTTTTTTCGATCTGGACGGTGACGAGCAAGTGATCGAAGCGGCGCCGCAAGGCGCTCGAGAACGCTGACCAAGCGGTTGTCGCAAGTGTCGAACAGCTGACGTAGCGCGGCCAATCGGCAGGGTTCTGCGTACTCACTGGTTCGGATTTCATGTTGGACCAAAGTCCAATATCCCGCCCCGCGCCGAGCCTGCTATCTAAACTCCAAGCATTGGGAGTCGCGGCTTGTCGCGGCGATCCGAGCAGGAATTGATCAATTGAATCCCCTGCCTCGGGCTCTGCCTCCAACTCGGCATCATGGGCATCATCACGCGATTCGCGACTGGGCCTAGCCCGGTGTACTACGGCAGCGGCTATCTACCGGCCGCCGACTACTGGCGCCTCGGCGCGATTTTCGGCGTGATCTTCTTCGCCGAATTTCTGGCCATCGGCGTTCCTTGGATGCTGGCCATACGGTAAATCCCGAACTTTGAAATACCAGGATGATTGAAATTCAGCTCACGAGGAGATTTCGCGAAATAATCCCGCTCTTGGCGACAGCGCTCATTGTGGGTTGCACACCTTTATATTTGGCGGATACACACACACCACGTCTACTCCGAGGCCACCGTCTTTCAATGTCACCGAACTGGCGCACGAGCAGGTGGCAACACTTGGCCTTCTCACGCCAGCCGGTCTCCAGGGCTTCAACCCGCCTCTGTCTCACGCCCTCAACGCGGCGCTCTCGGAAGCGTCCCCTCCCATCCGCGGAATTGCGGCTCATGAGACAGTTAACGTGCTCAATCAACAGGGCCTGGCCACGGAGTACGGCACCTTGATCGCGGGCTTTGGTCGCGGCGGCATTCTGGAGAGCAAGCCGCTGCGGCGGATCGGATCGGCCCTTTCCTCCCGCTACGTGCTGCTACCAGGGCTCGCGGAGTTCAATCAAATCATCATCGACCG
>JAICHC010000539.1 GCA_025922795.1 Candidatus Binatia bacterium
AGCAAATCCTTTCTCGTGACCCATCGACCCGGGCGATCGTGCTCACAGGCCATAACGACGACTCCAGCGCGCTGCGTGCGATGCGGCTTGGCGCCTTTGATTATTATACCAAACCGGTTCGGCTCGATGAGTTGCAGGTCATGATCAAGCGGGGTTTTCACCTCCACCGACTATTGCGCAAAGCTCAAGAGTTCGATCCCACGCTCAGGAGTGACTTCCACGGGGTAGTCGGCGCATCGAAGGCTATGAAAGAATTGCTCCGCGCCATCGATCGGATTGCTCTCTCCGACGTTTCCCTTTTAATTTCCGGCGAAACTGGCACAGGTAAAGAAATCATCGCGCAGGCGATTCACTTGCAAAGCCAGCGCAAGAACAATCCGTTCGTGGTCGTCAGTTGCGGCGCTGTCCCGGAACACCTGTTAGAAAGTGAATTATTCGGTCATGAGAAGGGAGCCTTCGCCGGCGCCCACGCGCGGAGGCGCGGAAAATTGGAGCTTGCCCACACCGGAACTTTGTTTCTGGACGAGATCGGGGACCTTGCTCCTCCCCTCCAGGTCAAAATGTTACGCTTTTTACAGGATCGTAAGATCGAAAGAGTCGGCGGTACCCTGCCCATCGAAAGCAATACCCGCGTTATTGCCGCTACGCATCAGGATCTTAAAGCGGCCATGGCCAATCATGTGTTCCGCGAGGACCTCTATTACCGTCTAAATGTCGTTCGCCTCGACCTACCGCCCTTGAGAGAGCGAAAGGAAGACATCGTTCCGCTGGCCCAACACTTTTTGAAAAAGTTTTGCAAGGAGTATGGTAAACCGCTGCTGGCGCTATCTCCCCAAGCCGAAGCAGCCCTGCTCATGCATCCGTGGCCAGGTAACGTTCGAGAACTGGAGAATCTAATCAGCCGTTCCGTGGTGCTTGGCTCCGCGGCCGTTCTTCAACCGGCTGATTTGGGTTTTGCGATCGAGCAACCGTCGACTGATGTAAATTTAAAGCTTGCTAAAAGGGCGATCGAAATGGATTTCGTAAAAAAAGCCCTGTCCCGAAATCGCGGTGTCGTGAGCCGCGCCGCGCGCGAGCTCGGGATCAGCCGGGTCAATCTGTACGAACTGATCGAAAAGTGCAACATCCGTCTGCAAGAATTCAAAATATCGCGAGCGACGGAAAAATCACAAATGAAAACACGGGAGGTCTCTTAACTGATGACGTTAAAGACCAAACTGGAAAATCGTAATGCAACCGCAGCCGTCATCGGGCTCGGCTACGTAGGCTTGCCGCTGGCCATGGAAATTACTGCGGCTGGGTTCGATGTCATCGGCATCGATCTCGATAGCAGTAAAATAGATATCCTCAAACAAGGTCGCTCGTACATCTTGGATGTGTCCGAGAAAAACATCGGCGATACCATTCAATCAGGGAAATTCAAGCCGACCAGCGACTTTAGCGTGCTCGCCAACGCCGATACCGTGAGCATTTGCGTGCCTACTCCGTTAAGCAAAAGCCGGGACCCGGATATTTCTTTCATCCTTTCTGCGACTGAGGAAATCCGCAAGTATCTCCATCGCGATCAACTGATCGTCCTTGAGAGCACAACGTATCCGGGAACAACCGATGAACTGATCGTTCCGGAACTCGAAACTTCCGGACTGAGGGTAGGAAGCGATTTCTATGTGGCTTATTCTCCGGAGCGAATCGATCCGGGAAACGCGACGTTCACGACCCGCAATACTCCGAAAATCGTCGGCGGCGTAACACCCCGGTGCACGGAGATCGCCCGGCTGTTTTATTCCCAGTTTATCGACCAAGTGGTCCCGGTCAGCAGCACAAAATGCGCTGAGATGGTAAAGCTTTTGGAAAATACCTTCCGCAGCGTCAATATCGGCATGGTCAATGAACTGGCTCTGATGTGTGATCTTTTAGGAGTCGATGTATACGAAGTGATCGACGCCGCCGCCACTAAGCCCTTCGGCTTCAGTCCGTTTTATCCGGGCCCGGGACTCGGAGGCCACTGCATTCCCATTGATCCGCACTATCTGGCCTGGAAACTCAAAGCGCTCAACTTCCAAGCGCGATTCATCGGATTGGCGGCGGAGATTAATGGCATGATGCCCGCAGTCGTAAGCAATATGGTCGCCGATGGTCTCAACCGAGTTTCCAAAAGCATTCGTGGATCCAAGGTCATGATCCTCGGCGTGGCTTACAAAAAAAATGTCAGCGACTGTCGTGAATCACCCGCACTGGACGTGATGCGCCTGCTCGGTGAAAAAGGCGCGATTCTTTCCTACAGCGACCCGCTGGTACCGACAGTGCATTTGGGCCGGCGCACGCTTAAGTCGATTGGGACCAGCCCGGCGCAAATCGCCGAACATGACTGCGTGATCATTCTCACCGACCACAGTAGCTATGACATCCGCGAAATTGTCGAATCAGCAAAGCTGGTGATCGATACAAGAAACGCGACAAAGGACTTGCACGCGTTCAAAGATCGAATCATCAAATTAGGCGCGGGCAACAATCCGCCGTTAAAAACGCATTATGACGGGAGCGACGAAGTTCCGGCGGAGCTGGCCACCCATTGAAATCGAGGCCGGTTATTCGGAGCGTACATTGCGCTAGTCAGGCTGGAATCAACGATAGTTCGGATTTTTCTTGCGCGCAGTGATTGGTTCAAGCGTCACTGCAGGAAACTGCAGGTGACGATTCTTAAAAACCTGTCATTTGCCGTGGCAGCGCTTGTATTTTTTACCGCTGCCGCACGGACACGGGTCGTTACGGCCAACCTTTTCACCGTCTCGTTTGGGCGCGCTGCTGGGCCGCGCCGCAATCGGCTCATCGCCGTGACTTAAGACCATCCTTTGCGGGCGTGGTTGTTGCAACTCGACTCGAGGAGCTACGCTCTCTCGCGCCAACTCTACGGTAAAGAGTTTCTGGACGACATCTTCTTCTTTGCGCTGAATCATCTCCTCGAACATGTCGTAACCTTCTTTTTGATATTCCTGCAGCGGATTTTTCTGGCCGTAACCGCGCAGGCCGATCCCCTCCTTGAGGTGATCCATATTCAACAGATGATCCTTCCACAGACTATCGATCGTCTGCAGCATGATAATTTTCTCGAGTTGCCTGAGCATCGGCTCGCCGAAGCGTTTTTCCTTGTCTTCATAAACTTCGATGATTCGTGCGCGCGCCATTTCCGCCGCGCCTTCCGCTGTTAGTCCATCGCCGGCTTTAAAATCCAGGCGCAGATTGAACTGGTGATATAAGGCTTCGTGCAGGGCTTTCAGGTCCCAATCCTCGGAGTGCACCTCTTTGTCGGCATAACGACCGACAATGTCATCGGCGAGGGTTTCGGCTTGAGCCATCTTGAGCAATTCGTCTGCGCGCACATCATTCGCGGCCGCTCCGGTTCGCCTTGTTTGCCAAGGCTTTAGCAGCCCGCCGATACCTTCGCACGTCAAGGTGTCCCA
>JAICHC010000540.1 GCA_025922795.1 Candidatus Binatia bacterium
ACGGTGCGGCAGTAGAACGCGCGAATCTTAGAAATGTTGGCGAGATTCCCTATCGGGTGCTGAAGATTCTCTCGGCATCCTTCGATGTGCTCAGAGCTGCCCTGAGTCCACCGAATTACCCTAACCATCATTGGTGGATCATGGTTGAGGATTGTGCTGCCGGTTTTCCGCAAAAAATGCAACGTTCGCGATTTTGATGATGCAGCTTCGCGCAGCCGACTTGGGAGGCCCCGTTTAGGCGCAGATAAATTTCCGCTGCTGCAAGCATGCCGATGGGTGGCGCGGTGAAATAGATCCAAAGATCGATCCAGTGGCGTGCTGGAATAGCAGACGCGAGGCTACGTGCCGGGTTCATACTCATGCCGGAGATCGGCGCTTCGAAGGTGATATAAGTGGCGACTAAAATGCCGGCGGACAGACCCGTCAGCTTGTGCAGCCGCGGGTTGTTCGACACACGCAAAATAACAGTCATCAGGATGAACGTTATGGCGATCTCGGCGAAAAACGCCGCCCATGCACCGGTTTTACCCGGAAGGGTCACGACGTAATTGACGGTTGGGTGTGAGACCCAGGACGATAATACCGCCGCCGCGATCGCAGCGCCGATCCATCCGCCGACAAACTGACTAGCGATGTAGAGAGCGGCATCGCTTTTCGCTACCTTGCCAAGACGAAAAAATGTCAGGGTGGTGCATGGGTTAATGTGGGCACCGGATCGTTTTCCCCACGACGAATAGATAAGGGCGACTGCCGTGCCGCCCATGGCGAGGCCCATCAGCGAGCGACGCAGCAGCGGATTCGGAATGCCTTGGTGAACCGGTGAAGCAGGGTGTTCAAGGACGGTCCCGAATGTGAAGGCCGACACCATGAATAGACCTAAACAAGCGCCTTCGATCAGATACTCAGGCCAATGATCTTGGATCGCTTGAATCACTGTGCTTGGATGCTCACGTCCGGTGGAATGATGCGCGGGACGAGGCGTTCTTTGCCATGATTGGGCGGCAGTCGTCAAAGTGCGCGACGGTCGTGACCAGATGGGCATGAAGGAAAAATCACTGCCGATCAATTCAACTGAATGACGTTCTTGATTCCGCCGGCGCCGCCCACAAGGAGTTCCCGATGCGCCTCCATTGGAGAGCGGCCGGTAATGAGAGACTTGACCGCCCTGGGCCAACGCTTGGTGAATATTCCGATATCGAGGATGGATCTCTCGAAGGCATTGCGCCCGGCGTTGACGGTGCCGAATACCACCTGATTTTTGAGCACCAGATTACGCATCATTAAATCCGTGTCGACTTCTACCGGACCCTTGCGGCCGGGAACGCCGGTGAAAACGAAAATACCATTGGTGCCTAACCGCTGGATCATGTCGAACGCCAGCCGGGAGGCGCCGGTCGCTTCGTAAACCAAATCGACGTTGCCGACTTGATGTGCGAAGTCATCGACGCTGGCGGTTTCAGCCGAGACATATTTGGCGCCGATCATGGTCAAAACCTCGGCTTTCGGGTTGGGCACGCTTTCGCGCGCATAGACGGAAGTATCAAATCCGCTATTGACCAGTGCCATGGCACCCAATAATCCGACTGGTCCAGCCCCAAGCACCGCGGCGCGCCGGCAGTGAGCTTGGGCTTTTCCGGGCTCCGTCGGACAACGCCAAGGCAGCCGTTGCTGAACGTCCCAAACTTGGATCAAGGCCTTTTCCGCGATCGTCAGAGGTTCGACCAAGACCGCTACATCGCGCAGCTCTTGCGGCACCGGGACCATGTAAATTTCATCGTCGACGATGTACTGCGCCATGAAGCCATGCTGTTGTTTGATGCCTCGCTCGGTAAAATCGCCGGTGAAACAAAAATCCTGGCGGCCGCTGAGGCACGCCATGCAGTGCGGGTGCGGGCATGGCCGTCGCACCATGGGGACGACCAGATCGCCGACTCTGACCCGTGTCACTGCGGCGCCGACCTCGATGACTTCGCCGAGCGATTCGTGACCGATGACCAAATACTCGCTGCCGACAGGCGGCGTGCCGTATTCAAAGGCGCAGATTTCTTTGTCTGTGCCGCAGATACCCGCCTCGATCATGCGCAGCTTGACGTCGGTCGGGCGCGAAATTCCTGGCTCCGGCTGATCGATGATGCTGACTTGCTTGATCGCTGGCGTGACGGCGATGGCTCGCATAAATAATCTCCTTTTAAGGAAGGCAGAGCGCTGCTGATTTTCTTTCAGCTCACCAACAAGTAGGCTCCGTTGTTAGATAGCGCCTCGGCGCTAAAAGTTGCGCGCTCGGATCAACGCCGCGATTTTTGGGTTGCGGCGCGGCTTAAAAGACAATGCGGGCAACTGGCCCGTGCGCGCCTGGCCCGCCAGAAAACTTCGGGTGAGATCCACGGTGGTTTTGTAGGTTTGTAAAAACGCGAGGCAGTCGCGGCACAGTTCGAGATGATTCTCGAATGCCGCAAGCTCGCGGCGGTTCAAATCGGAGGTGAGATAACGCGCGATAAAATCAACTTCCTGCTTACAAGTGACCGGCCGAGCGCTTTTATTCAATCGGGAAGCGCGCCGCAGTCGCGCCGTTCGGTTGCGGGCTCGCGGCCGCCTCGTGCGGCCGGTTGATGAGCTGAAGGCGGAAATGAGCTTGCCTCCCTTCGCCTGCTACCAGGTGGGCGAGCTTAGGCCCACGCTGGGGCCGCCCTTAACGGCCTTGCCTTTGCCGTCTATCCTGGCGCGGGACTCCGTGGAGCCAAGTCGAATCGGCGCCAACGAACGCACCATGCGCGCGTCAGAGCGGTCGACGATCCGCCTCAATGACGCGATGATTTCCGCATCATTGTTGGTGACGTCGATAAGCGCACCGACGAGTTCAAAAAAAGTCGTGCGAACCACCCTCTTTTTCCGGTTGGATTTTTGGTTTTCCGCGGCATTTGTGAGCCTCATCGTTCCACCTCCTCAAAATATGACTGCCCTTGCTGATTAGATGCTCGAGGGCGCGATTAGGTTTCAGGCAATAGTGCGCTCCAAAACTTTCAGCGCCAAAAGGAGAAGATGACGCGCGTGACCGGAAGAAACGGCAGGAATGTCGGTACGGTAAGATTAGTGAAACGACCGACTCGCGGTCCGCTCAAATTCTATGTGGCGAATAGTTTATGGTTTGCTGACTAACGTCGCGGAAATTCCAAGCAAATTTTCGACTGCCGCAAATTGAAGTCCACGGTGACACGCGAGAGGCACCAGAGAACCTCTTGATACCCGCAGGTTGCTGCGGAGTTGTTGATTGTGCGGCGGCGGAGATAAATGATCCAATCGCACAGCCGTCCAAGCGCTGCGTCGTGTGTCGCGCGCCGCCACCGGCGCGCGACACGAACGGCTAAGCCCGAATCAGTTCACATCGAACGCATCTGGCCGACACTGCGCAATTTTATGCTGGTTTTCAGCGGCCTCGGACGATCGTTTTCCC
>JAICHC010000541.1 GCA_025922795.1 Candidatus Binatia bacterium
CCGATGTGCTTGCGGCAATAGCCGGGTTGAAGCGGGTGCGACTATAATGCAAGGTCAGAGCCGTTCATTCAATAGTTCCGATCGTCTAAGCGATCGAAGAAGAGACATCGCCGATCACCCGAGATCTCATTGACGCAAAATTCCCGCGATGTTAAGACACCTCGACGAAACTTGGCTTCCGTTGTTTCGGAGAGAGGAACACATCATGGCAAAACTAGTCTTAGCCGCCGGCGTTCCGCACCCGCCCCGTCTGGTTTATGAAATGCAGCAGTCTCCCGGAAAAATGCGCGGTGAGGCATTGATGAAACAGGTAGGTGAGCAGGTCGAGAAGGCCGAGCCTGATCTGATCATTGAGGTGGACAGCGACCATTTCGTGAATTTTTTCTACAACAACTTGCCGTCATTCTGCATCGGCATGGCGGAGGAAGCGCAAGGCCCGCAGGAGGATTGGTGTCCGATGCCGCGATACACGGTGCGCGGTCACGTGCCGCTGGCTAAGGCACTTTTCCAGTACGGTGTGCACGACAAGTTCGATCTGGCCGCGGCGCACGAGCTGCGTCTCGATCACTCCTTGACCGTGCCGCTTCATTTTCTCAATCCGGGCATGAGGCTACCCGTCGTGCCGATTTACACCAACGGATTCGCGTCGCCATTGCCGCTCGCGACTCGCTGTGTGGCGCTGGGGCGGATGGTGCGCCGGTTTATCGACGCGTGGGAGGGCAAGGAGCGCATCGCGCTCATCGCCAGCGGCTGCTTCGCCATGGACGTCGGCGGACCCTTGCGCGGCTGGGTCGACAACGAGTGGGCAGAGACCATTTCGAAACTTTTGGTGCGAGGGCAGTATCAGACATTGGCGCGGCGTGCTACCGAAGAGCGGATTAACGCGGCGGGCAACAACAGCGGTGAATTATTAAATTGGATTACCGTGGCCGGCGCGGTGGGCAAGACCAAACCACTTTTCTTGGAAGGTGATGAAGGTAACGGCTACGCAGTGTGGAAATTCGATTAAGGCGAATGACCATGAGCGTTTATCAAGTCAACAAGTTGCTTTATCTCACGGACAACGATCTTGCTTTCCGGAAGCGGATGATGGAGGAGCCGGAAGCGGTGATCAAGGAATTCAGTCTGACCGACGAAGAGCGTGACGCTTTGACTTCAGGGGCGGTGGGCAAGCTCTATCAGATGGGCGTCCATACTTTTTTATTGAACCATCTTTACCGCTACGAGCTTTTTGGCGTCAATCGGGACAACTATTTGTCGCGCATCCGCGAAGGCATGGCCTACGACCCGCGCTTTGAGCAGGGCAACATGCCGGTGCAACGGTTCATCAAAAAATAGTTCAACGCTGCCGAGCTGGTTGAACGGTCTGAAATCGATGAACTCACCTTAGCGAAACCGGAATTTTTCGCTCAAAGATTCAAACCGTCCTACCATTCGGCACTCTCCGCTTCGAAAATGCCACAACGGCCTTTTTTGCATGCCGCCGATGATCACTCCGCCTTGATGTACTTGCCCATCTCCTTCAACGTCTCCGGCGTTTGATTGAGCAGCGCGGCGAAATCCTTTTGTACCTGATCGTGCGAAATCAAGTGCATGTTGATCTTGGCTTTTTTCGCTTCGGCCAAAAGCTCGGGGTCCTTGATGGCTTTGGCAAAGGCGTCGCGCAACATCGCCACGCGATCCGCCGGCGTTCCCGGCGCGGCGGCGAAGGCGCGGCCTATGGCCCCGGGAATCGACTTGATGGCCATGAGCGACTTCCCCAACTGATTGGTTGCGAGCTCTTCATCGACGGGAAGATTCTCGAAACCCGGCGCCGCGACTCGACCGCGCACAAGCGGCCGCACCACCCCGCGGTCGGCGGCCAGTTTGATCGTCGTCGCCAACGCCGACCACGAGTCGACCTCTTTCCGTTCGACGGCTAAAAGGACGTCGCTGTTTGCCGGATAACCGGATACGAGCTTCAGTTTGATCCCGGCAAATTCCTTGAGGAGTAACGGAAAATCGTGAGCGTTCGAGCCCGGACCGGTCGTTCCGGCGACCAGCTCACGGTCGGCCTTTTTCAAATCATTGATGCTCTTGTACGGCAGGTCCGACCTGATCGAAAAGGCCACCCCATCGGCGCCGGACGAGCCGAGCCATTGAAACTTGCGCACGTCGAAGCGAACCTGCTCGACTTTTGAGAGCTGGGCGATCGCGACGTTCGGGTTAGAAGCGAGGATCGTCAGCCCGTCGGGCTTGGCAATGTTGAAAACATGGTTGGTCGCTAAAAGATGGGCGGCCCCGGGCATGTTCTGAACGATCACGGCGGGCTTGCCGGGCAGGTACTTCCCAAGATGATGTCCGACAATTTGCGCCGCGATAGCAAGACTGCCGCTTTTTGCGCCGATGACGACGGTAACCGTCTTACCTTCGTAGAAATTGGTTTGCCCCCAAGCGGGAGCGACCAAAAATACTAACCAAGCCAGACAACCGAGCCTCTTCATCATCCGAAAACGTTTCATGACGACCTCCTTAAACGTTATGAATCCGAGAATTAGTTTCCCGGTTTCGCGCTATGACTGCTTACACCATGCGAGATCTTTCTCCTCCTCTCTTCAAGCCGCCGCAAACGTAGTTCATGCGCGGTGTCCGCGTCAAGAGCCGTTTTGGGGTAAGCTCGTTAGCGCGTGCGGTAAGTGTTCGATCGAATTATGGGATTATTGACCGCGAAGATCCGCTTGCTTTGAATGGCGGGTTTTCACTGGCCAGCTTTCGTCCCGCAATTGGCAGGAGACGAGCGGGCTGGGTTGCATTTACGCTCGCATTTGCGTTAAGCAATATTGAAACGGGGATAAGGAATGAAACAAACCTGCTTCGTATGTCAGAACGTCGATTGTCAGAGCCGCGGCTCCGAACAGTTGATGGATCAGCTGTCCAAACAAGTGGCGGCCCGATCCATCGATGCCGAAGTGAAGCCGTATATCTGTTTTGGAGGGTGCGAGTACGGTCCGAATATCGTCATCCATCCGCAAAAAGTCTGGTACGCAGGCGTCAAGCCAGAGGACCTGCCGGAGATTCTCGAATCCTTGGCCGGCGGTCCGCCGGTCACCCGACTCGATACGATCGACCCTTCCTTGAAAGAGATCGTCTACTCACTGCTTGATACCGGCGCATTCTAACAGGCCGCTGAAAAAGACTCATAGCCTTCGTGGCGCTTAACCGTCTCGCTACAAGCTAGACATTTGGAGTACTGGATTGGTGGAGTGGTGGGTACTCCAACACACCCTCTGAAATCTTTTGAGCAGGCTGGCAGCCATTATTCTGAGTCGGCAGCGATGGGGCGGACAAAGACTCGCATGCCGTCGGCGCTGACGATTTCGACCTCAGTGCCGGCGTTGACCACTTGATCCGCTGGAGTCGCGACTGCGCGCCAGAGCTCGCCTCGCACGCGGATGTATCCCTGCG
>JAICHC010000542.1 GCA_025922795.1 Candidatus Binatia bacterium
AAGCGCTGGCAGGAAACCGTCGGCAAGACGCGATTCATGGACGAGCTGCGCGAAGGTAGGCTCAAGAAGGAAACCCTCCAGATTTTCTACAAGAACTGGGGCTCCTTCGTGCCGGTGATCAACTCGGTTTACACCTCGGCCTTTTATAAGCACCTGTGGTTCTTCGTCAAAAAAGTCGACCTGATGGAAGTCTACACGCAAAAAGTCTTGGATGAATTTGGGCACCCCTCCCCCCCTGGCCATATTCAGATCCTGATGAGCACCGGCAAGGCGTTGGGGCTGAGCAAGGAAGAAGTCTTGCTCTCGCCGATGCTGCCGGAATGCCGCGCGCTGCCGGATTTTCATCGGACCCTGATCAACGACGGCCAGATCCAGGAGTACTGGTTCTCGGTTCTTTGGGAGCATCCGTTCGGCAACTCCTGCCTGGATTTCTTCAAGGCTCTCACCACGCACTACGGCCTATCCACGTCCGATGCGAGTTATTTTTCCAAGCACCACGAAGCCGACACCATGGATCATTTGGATCGCAAAGCTCACGGCGCGGTGACCCGGGCCGTCTTGGTCCGGCTGCTGCAGGAAGGCATCAAAGAGCGCCCGGGCTATTCGGCCGAATACTGCGCGGTGACACCGGCGGATTTGAACAAGATGTTCATGGACGGCTGCTATAGCGCAACGCACTAGCCGAAAACGCGATGCGCTTTCGGCCATGTCAAACTGCAGATCTCAAATCTCAGATCGCAAACTGTGATGTGAAATTTGCAATCTGAAATTCCGAGCGCAGCGAGAACAAAGGTAGGATAGAGTGTCGCTGGAAGAGTTGAACCGCAAGCTCAAGGCGCAAAACCTGATCGGCTACTGGACGATTCCCAACACCAGCACCGGTTTTCGCGAGCCGGAGACAAACTTCCGGCCGTTTATCTGGAAGTGGAACGAGATCCGCGCGGCGCTTGACGAGGCGGCTCAATTCATTCGGCCCGAGGAAGCGTTCCGGCGCTTTATCGGCTACCAGCACCCCGAGTTGAAATTAGGCACGGCGCACACCTTGCTCATGGGCGCGCAAATGGTCCGTCCCGGCGAATTCGCCCCTGCACACCGCCACACTATGGGCGCCATCCGCTTCGTCGTCGAAGGCCATGGCGCCGCAACGATCGTCGAAGGCGAGCCGATGCCGATGGAGCCCGGCGATTTGATCACCACGCCGAGCTGGAGTTGGCACGATCACGTCAACAGCGGCGATACGCCGATCATCTGGCTCGACGGCGCCGACGGACCGATGCTGCATTATTACCAAGCAGGGTTTGCCAATCCGTTTCACGAACGGCAGCAAGCCGTAACCAAACCGCTCGGGTGGTCGCAGAAGACTTACAACGTCTTGCGCCCGCAGGCGCTTCCGGCGCCGGCGTCAAATAATTATCGCCCTCCTTATCGCTATGCATGGATCGAGACCGAAAAGGCCTTTAAGTCGATCGGCGAAGCGCCGGGCGACCCCTATGATGGAGTTTTGCTGCGTTATTCCGATCCGATCAGCGGCGGCTCGACGTTGCCGACCATGAACTGCGAAGTACAGATGCTTCGCCTCGGCGAAAAGGGTCGCTCACACCGGCACACGTATACGGTCGTCTACCACGCGTTTCGCGGCTCGGGCACGACCTGGATCGGCGATCAGAAGTTCGCATGGGAACAGGGCGACTCCTTCGTCGTGCCGCTATGGAATTGGCACGCCCATGAAAGCAATTCACGCGAGCCGGCAATATTGTTTTCGATCAACGATCGCCCGGCGATCGAAGCGCTGGGATTTTTTCGCGAAGAAACGCGGGAATAAGGATGTCTAGGGTCTTGAGTTTCGCCCTGGGCAACTCTAAACATTGGGCACTCGACTCTAAAAACGATCTGGCAAACTTGTGGCCTTTGCTGATCTAAGAAGCTTCATCGACGGCGCGGCGCGCATCGGCGAGCTGAAAACCATCGACGGCGCGCACTGGGATCTTGAAATCGGCTGTCTGACCGAATTGATGGCCGAGCAGGACGGTCCGCTCTTACTTTTCGACAGCATCATCGGTTATCCCAAAGGCTTTCGCATCGCAACCAACGTGCTTGCCAGTGCGCGCCGCTTCGCGCTCGCGTTAGGCCTTCCGGCCGACGCGCCCAAGCTGGAAATTCTCACAACCTGGCGCAACAAGCTCCACGACCTCAAACCTTTTGCGCCGGTGGAAATCTCGTCCGGGCCGGTCGCCGAAAATGTCCTTGAAGGCGAGCGCATCGACCTGGGCATTTTTCCCACGCCGAAATGGCATGAGCACGATGGCGGCCGCTACATCGGCACCGGCGATATGGTGGTCACCAAGGATCCCGGGAGCGGCTGGGTCAATGTCGGCACCTACCGTTCCTGCGTTGTCGGCAGAGATCGGCTCACGCTCTGGATCATCGAGCACAAACATGGCAAGCAGATCGCGCGTAAATATTGGCAAGCGGGACGCCCCTGCCCCGTCGCAATCGTGCTCGGCTGCGAGCCTGCGACTTGGATGGCGGCGCCGTCCGCCGCCAAAGCCGGCGTCAGTGAATACGAATACGCCGGCGCGTTGCGCGGCGCGCCGCTCGAAGTAATCCGCTCGCCCTTCACCGGTCTGCCGATCCCGGCGACGTCGGAAATCGTCATCGATGGCGAGATCCCGCCGCCTGAAGAAGAGTCACATGCCGAAGGGCCGTTCGGCGAGTGGCCCGGCTATTACACCCACAGCGGTAACGAGTGCGTCGTCCGCGTCAAGCGGATTCTTCACCGCAATGATCCGATCCTGCTCGGCAATCCGCCGCTCTTGCCGATCACCGAGCGCTACGGCATTCCGCTCTACGCCGCGCGCATCTGGGATCACCTCGAACAGTCCGGCATCTCGGATATCCAGGGCGTTTGGTGCCACTGCCACACCTTGATGGTCGTCATTTCACTGAAGCAACGCCATGCCGGCCAAGCGCTCCAGGCGCTCACGGCAGTCGCCGGCATGCAGACCGGCGCGAGCATGTACCGCTATTACATCGCCGTCGACGACGACATCGATCCGGTGGATCTGAAACAAGTGATCTGGGCGCTGTGCACGCGCGTCGATCCGGCGGAGTCAGTGCAGATTCTCAAATCTTGGACCAGCGATCTCGACCCGCGTCTACCGCCGGACAAACGCGACAAAGGTGATTTCACGATGAGCCGCATGCTGATCGACGCCTGCAAGCCTTTTCAGTGGCGCGATCGCTTCGCCGTCGCCAACAAATTCAGTGCCGAGAAGCGCGAGCAGATCCGGGAAAAGTGGGCGGCCAAGCTCAAGCTTAAGTAAATTTCCATGTTGACCAAGGGGACCGCTTCGCATAGGAAGAGCGATAAAGGAGGGCCACACCATGGACAAAGTTAATTTCCCCTATCGCTCGGACAGCCATCTGCCGTTTCTCCACGTTGT
>JAICHC010000543.1 GCA_025922795.1 Candidatus Binatia bacterium
AATGAACCGGTTGCTTATGACGAGGATTCTGGAGCTGTTGCTTCTTTTGGTCGTTTTTTTCGGTTCTGACGAAACCGTTGCCGCGGAGAAGATCCGGATTGCGGTCTCTGGAAGATACAACATGATTTTCCTCTCTTCCGGAGTCGCTCAGCATCGCAGTTTCTTCAAAGACGAAGGACTCGACGCCGATATCGTCGTGATGGGCGCGTCGCCGTCGATCGCAGCGCTGACCAACGGCGACATCGACTTTACGTTACTGACCGGCACGGTGATCCGCGCCGCGATCCGCGGATTGCCGGTGCGTTTGGTCGCCGGTCTGATGACCAGTTCGCCGCACGTCTTGCTCGCGCGCCCGGAGATCAAATCCGTCAAAGAATTGACCGGAAAGAAAGTAGGCCTTGCCGGCTTCGGCGACGCGACCCACGTGCTGGCAAGGATCATTCTCGCGCGCAACGGTGTCGATCCCGATAAGGAAGTTCAATTCGTGCCGCTGGGCCCCGATTCGGGGCGCTTCGCCGGTTTGCAGCAGAGACTTGCCGATGCGGTCGTCACTTCTCCGCCCTGGGATTTCGAAGGCAATAAAATAGGCTACAGCATTCTTGCTCGCGTCTACGAATACTTGAACTATCCGTTGTCAGGAGTCGGAGTGAACGTAAGATCGATCCAGCAAAAGCGCGATCAAGTCAAGCGCTCCGCTCGGGCCTTGATCCGAGCCCGTTTCATTCGCGATCATCGCGAAGAGGCGGTGAAGGTCTTGATCGCTTGGGGCAAAGCCAAGCCGGAACATGCCTACGCGGCTTACGACGCGACGGTGAAAGTCATCAGCCCCGACGGCGGCATTCCTGAAGACGGGCTGAAGTTCTTGGTCGAGCAGGCCAAAAGAGACGTGAAAATGACGCGGGATATCCCCATGAGTGAAATCGCCGACTTCAGCATCTTGCGCGAGATCCAGCAGGAGACCGGATTGCGGTAGGGCAGGTTTCAAACCTGGCCCCCCGTTAATCTAGTTCGTCCAGCCAGACTGCGAAACGATCACCCGATTCCCCTCAGGATCGCTAAAATGAATTTGCTCCGGAGCGTCTTCAGAAACTTCGACGCCGCTGTTTTGCAAGTTCTTCTTGAGACCGGCCAGATCGTCCACTTGAATGCCGAAGTACTGTACGCCGCTCTTCGGACCAACCTGCGACTTGGTCAAGAGCAGCGTCACCGTCCCGTCGCTCAGGCGAACGGTCCCGTCGTCGGTCCAGCCGACGATCTCGAGATCGAACTGCTGTTGGTAAAACTCGCAGGCCGCGGCTAAGTCAGGGACCTGAACCGCGAGCAAGCGCACGCCCGGCAGTTTCTTCTCTTCCCTGCCGAGAAAGCCTCGCGCCGATAGATCGACATTGTTGCCCCAGGGATCGATGAAGCGCATCTCCGCCGGACGCGCGCCTTCGGGGCCACCGACGCCTGCGGACACCTGCGGGCTGGCGCCGCGATTGAGAGAGCCCGGCAGCTTGGCCAGGGCTTCGTTCACGTCATCAACAAGAAAACCGTAGTGGTGGATTCCCGGCTGCCGCTCAAGCTCTGCACCGTCCGCGCGGTGCGTGCCGACAACCGGTCCCGCCTGATCACCTCGGCTCTGCAGGAACGCCAAGTTAAACAGCGGATCGATCACCATGCGGGAACCGCTGGGGAAAACTTTGCACTCCTCAAAACCAAAATGCTTCTGATAAAAATCGCTGAGTTTTTTTGGCTCATTCGAAATAAATGCGATATGCCTGAGTTTTCCCATGTTTCGCCTCCGGAGAATATGCAGAGTTTATAAGCGGGAATAACCGTCTGTCAATGCAGAATAGTTTTGTTCTTGGCGCTGCGGTCACAGTTGGATGTCATCTGAGCGGATGCGAACGATCGCGTTTTCTTTGCCCACACCTAGAACCAGATACTTTGCTCCGGCTCAGAATACACAATTTTGTAAACTACAAAAGCACGGGGACCAACGACCGCCAAATCAACCAATCTCAGGCGCCACTCGCTCCATGAATCGGCGCATCGAGGCGCGCATCTGCGCGTCCGTTAATCCGCCCAGCGCAAAATTCCCCGCCACGTCGCTCAGGTAGAGCTTGTCGCGAACGTATTCCAATGTTTCACGCACTTCATCGGCCGTGCCGACCAATACGCGACGCTGATTTACGAGTTCCTCAAAACTGAGCACCCTGATCTGCTCACGGTGCCGTTCATGGCTGCGATAAGACTCGGGATCGGCCATGCCCGGTGTCAAACTATGTGCCTCTCTCGCGGCCGCGTTGTATTCGGCGAGCCCGCGGGCGCCGGCCGCCCGAGCCTCATTGACGCTTTCACCGACGTAGGCATGATACACGCCGAGCACGCGCGCCGTTGACCGCTCAAATCCCGCCGCCTCCCGCGCGCTGAAGTACGCCTGCATCTTGCCGCGAAGCTCTTCAACCTCATTCAAGAAAGGTATGAGCATCATGTGAAAACCTAACCGTCCCGATAGTTCGAATGATTCCACGGACGTGGTCGCAGCCATCCACACCGCGGGATAGGGCTCCTGCAATGGCCGCGGCCAAACCTCGACGCCGTGGTAATCACAAAACCGGCCCGTGTGGTTGAGCTTGGGTTCCCTCCAGGCTTTTAGAACCACATCGAGATTTTCTTTGAACCGGTCTCGCAGATCATCGAGCGCAATGCCGAATGTCAGCGCTTCCCACTTGACGAAGCCATGACCGATGCCGAACTCCAGCCTGCCGTTACTCAAGCAATCGAGCGTCGCATAATCTTCCGCAACACGCAGCGGATTGTGATAGGGCAAGAGCAACACAGCCGTGCCGATGCGCATCTTTTTTGTTCTCTGCGAGATCGCCGCGCCGATCACCGTCGGCGAAGAAAAAATCCCCGCGAACGCATGAAAGTGATGCTCGGCAAGCCAGACGGAATCGAAGCCGATCTCCTCCCCGTACGCAATCTGCTCGACGATCGTCCGAAACCGCGCGGCTCCTTCCGCTCGCGTCGCGGGTAGGGACGATGGCAGATAAAAAAGCCCAAACCGCATGGCCCGAGACTTACGTCAGTTTTCGGGCGATGACAAGCTGGAATTCGTGAAAGATGAGGAGTCCCGGCAGCTGGAACCTGCCGACTTCCGGCGACTTGACGGATTTCTTCTGGGTCTGTCGGTTTACCAATTGGGCAAGACAATATATCCTTAGCGGATTGCCATCGGGCGGTGAAGACAGTTTGGGCGTCGATTCAAATAAAAAAGGGCGACCGTAATAAGCGGTCGCCCTTTTTTAACCAACCAACCCAGAAGCTAAACTATCCTTCGATAACCTTCTTCCACTTGTTGTAGATCTTCTCTTTCAGCTCAGGCGAAGACTCCGCGACGGGCGGGAAATCTTTCATCCACTCGAACGGACGACAAGCGTCGATCACCGCG
>JAICHC010000544.1 GCA_025922795.1 Candidatus Binatia bacterium
AATGGGCGGCCAAGAAGGGCAGGCTCGTACAAGAAGTCTTCAATATCGAATTAGTCATGCAAAAATCCCAAACCAATCGGTCTTGAGCCAAGGGGGAGATTTATGCGGCGGCGACAAACTCTGGAACGAAACATATTATTCTTATGTGAAGACAACGCCTGCCTGAGCCAAATGGCCGAGGCGACGGCCAAGCATCTGGCGCCGCCGCGGACGCGCATCTTTAGCGCCGGTGTCAAGCCGAGCGCCATTCCGGCTCACGTCGTCCAAGCCATGCAAGAGCTGGGCATCAGCATGAGCGGACACAGAAGCAAAGGACTGGCCGACGTTCCCATCCAAGAGATCGATTTGGTGGTGAGTTTCGGCGACGCCCATAAGCAGTTGAGCGATCTTCCCCACCGCATGAAGATCGAGCGCTGGCCGATTGCGGGTGAGTCACGCGCCGACACCGACACCGAGTCGGCGCTGTCATCCGTCCGCGACCGCCGCGACGAGATTGATAAGCGCGTCTTTGCATTGTTTCTCGACCACTGGCGCAATGCCCCCAAATCATCTTAAGCTGACAGCGGCGTCCTACGATGAATCTCTATCTTATGCGCCACGGCATCGCTTTGCCGGCGGACGATCCTTCGGTCGTGCATGATAGCGATCGCCCGCTCAGCCAAAAGGGCGATAAGCGCACGCGCAAGGCTGCCAGAGGGATTCGCCGGCTCAGTATTCCGTTCGACGTCATACTGACCAGCCCTGTCCTCCGCGCGCGCCAGACCGCGGACGCCGTTGCCCGCGAGCTCGACGCCGAAGCGCTGGTGAAGGAGATTTCCAGTCTGGCGCCGGAGAGCACTGTCGATCATCTGTTGTTCGGTTTGACCCGTTATAAAAACCACGAGCATCTCTTGCTCGTCGGCCATGAGCCGCTGCTGAGCAATGCCTTGTCTCATTTGCTCGGTGGCAAGTCGACCCGAGGTGTCAACGTAGAATTCAAGAAAGGCGCGCTTTGTCGCGTCGAGATCGACGGACTACCGCCGTCAAACCCGGGCAAGTTGCACTGGTTCCTGACGCCAAAGCAGCTTCGCCTACTCAGTGAACGGCCCGCCAAATAGCGATTCACGATGGAACCTGGCTCGACGGAATCCGGGCTCGGCGCCGCGGCCCAAAGAAAGCTGCTCAAGCTCACCCGCAAGCGGCTCGAGCGCTTCGTTACCTTTGTGCCGAAGTTTCTCGTCAACGACAAGCCCGCCACGATTCACGATCTTCGCGTTCGCAGCCGACGGCTGCAACAAACCTTCCGCATCATCCTTCCCCAAGCCAGAACACCGGCAAGCCGTAAAGTGATCCGTACCCTGCGCCGGGTCCGGCGCGCGCTCGGGCCATGCCGCAATGTCGACGTAAATATCGAGCTTGTGGAACAACGTTTTCGCGCGGCCAAGTCGCCGGCTCTACGCGACGGTTGGGATGCTCTTAGGACGCACTTGCAGGAGAGACGCCCGGCGCTAGTAGCAAACGCGTACAAGGAAGTCGCCAAGCACGATTTCATCACGTTCATCGAACGAACTCGCAAACTGCTCGCTCATGCCGATCTCGACGCCGATCCGACGGCGAAACTGCAAGCAGCAATGGCGCGTGCGCTGGCACAATGGGACGAGGCCTACGGAATGGCCGAAGCAAGCCGAGACGTGGAGAACTTGCACGCGCTGCGCATCGCGACCAAACGGCTGCGCTACCGTGCCGAGCTGCTGGCCGACAGCGGCAGCGTTTCGCTCGAGCCCGTGGGCAAGGATCTCAAAGAACTTCAGAGGGCGTTGGGCGATTGGCATGACCACTCCGTGCTTTTGCAAAGCACCGCGGAATTCCTGGCGCGACCGGAATTCCTAAACGACCATCCGGACATGGGCGGTGCCCTGCTCGCGGAGATGGAACAGGAAAACCAGACGAGAGATCAGGAGATCGAAAACATCCTTGCGCGTGCCGTCAAACTGCGCCGGCGCTGGAGCGATCGGCAAACTGTAAGTGAAAACCCGCCGGCGAAAAGCAAAGCTCAATAACCGTTGCGCGCTACCACCCGATCGACCCGCTCACGGAGATTTTCAAAAACTTCTTCGATCGAGCCCGATGCGTCGACGATTTCAAAGCCATGGGTTTCGACCATCTTATCAAACTCGGCAAGCAGAAATTTCTGATAACGGACGAAGCTCTCGTACATATCGTCGCCCATGTGCATATCCATACCTGATTCCCAATAATCGAAACCCGTGCTCTGTAGAACCCGGGTGACGAGATCGTCGATGTTAACGCGCAAATAGAAAATCGCGTCCGGACGTAGCGCAAAGCCGTAGACCTCGTGCAGCCATTCGGGATCCGCGCCGCGCACGATGGCGCGCGCCATCAGCGAATAAATATAGCGATCGGTCAAAACAATGAAACCGGCGCGCAGCGCCGGAATGATCTCGTTTTCCAGCCGGTCGGCGAAGTCCGTGGCGTAAAAAAGGCTCATGGTGATGCCGCCGAGGGTGTGGCCTTCTTTGGCTTGTTTGAGCCGCTTGCCAGCTAGCGCCGAGCGGGTCATGCCGGTGTCGAGAACGGCATGGCCGTGGTTCTCCAGCCACTGCTTGAGCAGACCGATATGGGTCGAGCGGCCGACGCCGTCCGTCCCCTCGAGAACGATCAGCTTGCCCTTCAGCTCGCCTAAGTCTATATCCGGGAGTCCTTCGCCAAAGAAGCTAAATCCAGCCATCTTCGCACCCTGGTTCTCTTGGTCCCTGTCAATGTATCGGTCACGATTCTCCGAACCTCGGCCTGCTGCTCCTCGATGGAACGGGTCGCGTCGATCGGAACGAGATCGAACTCGCCGACCATTTTTTCATACTCGTCGATGATGCGGCCCTGGAAGAGCCTGAAGCTTTCTTCGATGTCTTCGCTCAAGCCGAGATCCATTCCCGCCTCATAGTATTTGATGGCGTCACGCCCGCCCAGGATGCGCTTCATGGCAACGTCGAGCGGCGTACGGAAGTAAAAAGCGATCGTGGGCTTAACCGCGAACGCGTAAAGCTCGCGCACCCATTTAGGACTCACGCCGCGCACCACGTCACGAGCAAAGGCGGTGTAGATATAACGGTCGGCCAGCACCACCGCGCCCGCCTTCATCGGCGGTATGATGTCGTGTTCAGTGCGGTCGGCGAAGTCGGTGGCGTGAATCAGGCTGAAGGTGATCGGCGTCAGCATTTTTTTCTTTTTGCCGCGCTTGGTGACGTCACGGACCAGGGGTGACGAATTCCATTCGCTGAAGTAAACGACGTAGCCCTCCGCTTCGAGCCACTTTTGCAGTAGCGAGAGCTGAGTGCTCTTGCCCGAGCCGTCGATCCCCTCGACGATGAATAGGCGCCCTGGAAACCGGTGCTTGCCGTACATTTTCATTCCGCCTGCCATCGCTCGTCCTTCCTC
>JAICHC010000545.1 GCA_025922795.1 Candidatus Binatia bacterium
GTGCAAATCTGAATCGGGAAATTTATGCAGCCTAAGAAACTCCTGATGACAACTTGCTTGGCGGCAGTGGTCTATATTTCCGGATGCGCCGGCATGCAGGTCGCCGGAGACGTTCAAGCAGGGCGAAATGCGTTGTACACAGGCCGACCGCGTGACGCAGTGAGTTATCTTATACGGGCGGCGGAAGTTGATCCTGAGTATAAAACTCCCTACCGCTTTCCCGTAGGCGTGTTCACCTATCTCGGACGGGCTTACTACGAGACTGGCAGGGATGAGGAAGCGCGCAAAGCCCTTGAAAAAGCGGTCAGTCTCGACAAAGACGATCCTCTGGCGCACCTGTATCTCGGTCTGACCCTGTTACGCACTGGCGATCGAGACCGCGGCCGAAAGGAAATCGAAGGCGGCCTCAAGGGTATCCATGAAACTCTAGAATACATCGCCTCAAATAATTATCACGGAATCTTTTGGGATCCTGCGCGGATGATCCGCTCAGATATCGAAAGAACTCTAGCCGGCAAATTGGATGACTCGCAATTGGCGGTTGCGGCCCAGCGAATAGGTAGCGAAGTTGAGGAGGAAATTTATAAGGCGAGACGAGATGAGTCCCAGGGCCACCGTGGCGGCGGCGATAGTGGTGGAAATTAATCCTATTGTTACCGCCGGTATCCGTCGTCGTCCACGCTCACCTCGTGGGTAGATGTCGGTGTCGCTGACGTTGAAGCGGAAATATATGAGCCATATCGTCAGCTTCAGCTGTTGTCGGTTAGGCGACAGACGGAGCGAGGTGACCAATGAAAATTTATACGCTGCTGATCGTTGTTCTTTTGTTGTTCATTGGCTGCAAACACTTTGAATCCAGACACTCCCTACGTAAGCCGAACGGGAACTGCAGCACGACGGAGTGCGTCGAAATAGAAGAACTGGCGGAGCCGATACTGTAAGGCGATGCGGTGCTTCAATTCGCTTTTCTACTACTTTTCTAGCCCGAATTATTCGTGATTCCGGAGCAAGGCAATGGGACTGTGCCTCGATGATGCGAACGGAGCAGTGCTCCGAGATCTCCAGTGAAATGGTCAGCATCGTGCCAGCGGCATACATGACCATGAATCAGTGCCTTCGCTCCTCCAGGGCACACCTCGGTCGACTGAACGTCAGGTTAATTCATCGATGGGCAGAGCTATGGGGATCTATTCAAAGAATTAAGGATGAATGACTGACCAACGGCTCGCCAGCGGTAACGATCACTTCGGCTTTCCCCGCCAAGAAAAGCCGCAGGAGGGGCAGCGATATTGCGGTTCGATCGCTTCATTGTGGCTCTTGATGTCCTTCGGCGGGTTCTCGAGCAGAAACCTTTTGACCGTGTGGCGCGTCAGCTCCCATTCGGCGGTTCGCGCCTCCGCCATGACGCGCTCGAATTTGTCCTTCGGCGCGCTGGCGAGACGCTGGCACCATGACGAGAGATTCTTGTCGATTCCGAGCTCGCGAAGTGTAAAACCGTTCCTGCTGTCGGGAGCGGTTTTCGATGGCCGGCCGCCCTTGCTTAGCCGCGTCTCCCGAAGCATTTCGCCGAGCTGCGTTTCACACCTCAATTTGAGCTCGTTGGCCAAATTGATGAGCTGCATATCTCGCGAGGCTCGAACGAGCTGCCGCATCGCGTCGGCCTTGCTGCGAAAGGCCATCAGCTTAACCATGCTGTCGGCCACGAGAATCTCGCGCTTGGCGGCGTCGATACGCGCGAGTATGTGATCACGCTGCGATAATTTCACGACAGCATCTTCGCCGACTTCGCAGACCACCGTCCAGGTTGGGCCACCTTCCTTTGTTGAGGGTGCCGTCAGAATCGTGGGCGCAGGGAAATCCGGAGTTTGGTCGATGTCGGGTCCCCTCCCTCCGACGGCGATAATTCGTTTCTTGCGATCCATAGCCAGCAAAATTAGCAGGGAGCAGTCGCGACGGTCAAGTTTTCTGTCCATTTTGGATGATTAATGCGCTATTAGCTTCGTCACGCTGGCGGTAACCTCGACGCTGACCCGTCTACAAGTTTTCAGCAGCTGGACATCGCAGTCGTTGACTACGTATGTGGAAATCCGCTAAAGGACTTGCGCTAGGATTTGGATAAACTGTCTCAACCGACCTGAACAGGAGGCTGAAATGCAAATTGGCACGATCGTAGCAATTTGGGTTCTCTTCGCTGTTTCCCTTGTAGGATTTGGCGGCCCTATTTATGCGCAGTCTCCGTATTATGAGGGAAAGACGATCAAACTCATTCAAGGCCGCGAGCCGGGCGGTTCCGGGGACATTCGGTCGAAAGCGGTCATCCCGTTTTTACGAAAATATATTCCGGGAAATCCCACTATCATCAATGAGTTCATGCCGGGAGGCGGTGGTCGCAAGGCAGCCAACCACATTTTTAGCGTTGCGCGCCCCGACGGGCTTATCATCGGACATGTCAGCAGCGGTATTGTGACCAGCGCCGTTCTCGGCGAGTCCGGGGTGCAATATGACATCGATAAATTCCATTGGCTGGGCTCCACTGACAGCGCGTTTCATTACGCTTTTTTCACCCGGAAGGAGTTGGGACTGAGCGCTATCGAAAAGCTTCTGGCCCATCCCGGACTCAGAATCGGCGCAACCTCTGTCGGCCATACTACCTATACTTATGGACGTACCTTCGCCTGGCTCCTCGGTCTAAAGGATCCCAAGTTTGTTTTAGGTTATTCGTCCATAGAAGTTGATGTCGCGATGGCGCGGGGAGAGCTGGATGCGCGCAGCAACAACACCGCGGAGGTGATTCGGCGAAATCCCGATGCGGTAAAGAAAGGACTGTTCGATTTTCCGGCGATCTTGAAAATACCGAGAGAAGACAAGGAGCCGCAATTCGATCATATTCGCGAAATCGACACTTTTACCAAATCCGAAAGGGAGCGGCGCTTCCTCGCTTTGACACGCGCGACCCGATCTGTCGGCACGCCTTACCTGCTTCCTCCAGGGACGTCCAAGGAACATGTGCAAATTCTGCGGGAGGCAATGAAAAAAGCGTTCCAGGACCCCGAGTTCCGTAAGGAGTTCAGGAAGCTGACCCGAGATGACCCAAGCCCCCTAATGCCGGAAGCGCAAGAAGAAATCGTAAGGTCGGTACCTCGCGATGCGGAGACAATCGAGCTGTTCAAATGGATCAACGGCAACAAGCCATTGCCGGCGCGTTAGTCGTAATCCGATATTATTTCGATGTCCTCAGGCGCTGAGCCTTACACCCGCGGGCAATGGAGCTGCCTTGATGGCCATTCGCATTGTAGAGAGGTTTTGCTATCTATTCATATCGTTCTTCTTTGAGAACTCAGAACGCCCGCGCGTGCTTGCAGACAGGTGATGCGCAGCGAAACTTCTGCCGGCAAAAATAGAAGAAATCCTGCGACCCATCGCTTTTTCGGATA
>JAICHC010000546.1 GCA_025922795.1 Candidatus Binatia bacterium
GGGTGAATCTCGATTGCCCGCCAAATCCGCTCGCTCCGACGCCTTAATTGCGCGCTGAATTTTTTCGCCATGGGGCAGGCTTAGCGAAAAAAGAGGATCAAGAAAAGAGTGGTCGTAGTTCATGCCAGGACGCCGCGATCAGAAAGATCCTGGTTTGACTAAAAGTTTTTGCGGCTTGCGGTGGATTTCTTCTCTTTGGTTGCGCCTCACCGCGCTGATATCACGCCATTCCTTGACCCGCTCCGCAGGCCGCTATAGATAAGTAGTCGCCGCGAATTGTCACCGTGAAATTCCTTACCAGCCAAATTTCTTATTTTCTTACTGATAGAGATGCGCGCCAGAACATCGGCGCGCTACTCAAATATCTGGGGTTTTTGACCACCCTCATCGCCGTCTACTCGGTCGTTTTTCATCTGCTCATGTTGCACGCCGAAGGAAGGTACCATTCCTGGATCACCGGAATCTACTGGACGCTCACGGTCATGACCACGCTTGGGTTCGGCGATATCACCTTCACGAGTGATATCGGCCGCGTCTTCAGTCTCGTCGTTCTATTGTCCGGCATCGTCTTGCTGCTGATTTTGCTGCCGTTCATGTTCATCCGTCTATTTTACGCGCCGTGGCTCGAGGCGCAAATCCGCCTTTCGGCGCCGCGAGAGCTGCCGGAGGATTTCACCGGCCAGGTGATCATCTGTTCCTACGATACCATCGCACCCGGGCTAATTGACCGGCTACGCCTCCACGGCATTCCCTATTGTGTCGTCGAACCCGACTACGCCGCCGCGGCGCGCATGCACGGCGATGGCATTTCCGTCGTCGCCGGCGACATCGATAGCCGCGCGACCTATCAAAAGCTGCGCGCGTCACAGGCGCGCCTGGTGTTCGCTAACAGCACTGACACGGAGAACACGAATATTACCCTCACGGTGCGCGAAGTCGCGCCCAAGGTGCCGATTATCGGCCGGGTTGAAAACGAGGATTCCATTGACATCCTCGAACTGAGCGGCTGCGATCAAGTCCTGCACTTGCATCAAAAACTCGGCGCGCGGCTCGCCGGCCGGGTCAATGCCGGCCATGCCCAGTCTCACGTGATTGGTAAGTTACAGAATTTCCTAGTTGCGGATTTTGCCGTGCACAATACACCCCTGACCGGACGGACGATCGGTGACAGCGGCCTGGAAAACGCCACAGGGGTTAATATCGTCGCCGTGTGGCACCGGGGTCGCCTCGTAGCCGCGCGGCCGGACACGGTGCTGACCAAAGAAAGCGTGGCGGTAGTCATCGCCACCGAGAATCAATTGCTCGAGCTCGACACTTTTCTTGTCATCTATGACACGAATTACAGTCCGGCGCTTGTGATCGGCGGCGGAAAAGTCGGCCGCGCCACGGCGCGCGTGCTCAAAGATCAAGGCATTCCGGTCAACCTCATTGAACGCGATCCAACGCTACGTACCCGTCTTGGCAACCTTGCAGATCAGGTCATCATCGGCGACGCCGCCGATCGGCAAGTGCTGGTCGACGCGGGGCTGACAAAAGCGCCGTCGGTCGTCTTGACCACGAATGACGATGCCATGAATATTTACCTGGCCGTCTATTGCCGACGCTTGAACCCCGAGCTGCGCATCGTCAGCCGTATCACTCACGAAAAAAATATCGAGGCGATCTACCGTGCCGGTGCCGATTTCGCAATTAGCTACGCTTCGCTTGGCGCCGAGAATGTGTTCGCGCACCTCCATAGCCGCGAATTGTTGATCCTTGGCGAAGGGTTCGAGCTGTTATGCGTGCTCGTCCCTCCGCCGCTGGTCGGCCGAACTCTAGGTGAAAGCGCCATAACGGCGCGGACGGGACTTGAAGTCATCGCGATCCTGCAAAACGGCCGCATGGTCACCCATCCTGCAGATTCAATTCGACTGGCCGCGGACAACGAGCTGGTGATGCTCGGCAGCACCGCCAGCCGGCAAACCTTTACACGAATATTTTCAGTTTAACCCATAGTTAATGCTCTCGCGGCTTGGATGGTAATGGCGATACCTTAGCCGGTCGCTCCCGGAACTCAGACCGGATGCCGATAGAAACATGAGGTTCCAAACTGCTCAGCTGGCTGGCGATAAATCCCTCGCCACTGCGTTGTTATAGGTACAGTTTTGCGCTAGTGATGATAAAATAACCGAGCAAGAGGAGAAACGATGGCGTATCACAGGTTGTTCAGGTCGAGGGTTTAAAAACACGCTAGATCGAAGACGGCTCAGATCCGGTGGTCTTCTGTCTGCACCGCGGCGGGGGGCGCGAACGATGTCAAGCCGATGGGCAGCGTCTGGTCGAGCTACTCTGCCCGTTGACTTTGATGTTGGCAAGGAAGATCGCGGCAAACGCCTTCGACCGCGCCAGCGTGCTCAAGGAATGCTATCCCGAGCTCGATCTGCGTATCGTCGACCATTGCAAGCATCTGGTGCAGTGGGATGCAAGCGATGATTTCCACAAGTTGGCCGCGAGGTTCTTGCCGAATTAGCTTAGACACGTTTGGGCCTTTTTACTCTCGGTTTTTCCGGAAATTATGATGATGACGTCGCAGGCCGGCGCAACGCTCGCATCGGGCGCTGGACCGCTGATTAAACTTGACGCTGATGCGTTGATCGCGCGTATGCGCGATGCCAGGAGCCGCACTCTCGATCTGGTTGCTGATCTTGATGACCGGCAAATGATCGGGCCACGCATTGCCATCGTCAATCCGCCGCTGTGGGAAATCGGCCACGTCGCCTGGTTCGCCGAGTTTTGGCTGCTGCGCCATTTGAGACAGCGCAAGCCGCTGCACCCTGACTTCGATCAGCTTTATAATTCTACCGATGTTGCGCACGACACCCGCTGGGAGCTTTTGCTGCCATCGCGCGAGCAGACTTTCGACTACATGAACGAGATTCTCGAGCGCGCGATCGAATACATCGACAGTGCCGCTGTATTAGGACGCGATGATATCTACTTTTACCTGCTCGCGCTCTTCCATGAAGGCATGCATGCCGAGGCCATGGCTTACACGCGCCAAACGCTCGGTTACGCTGCCCCGCGATTTGTCGCTCTGCCCCCCAAGTCGCCAGAAGTTGGGCCGTGTCCCGGCGACGTCGAAGTTCGCGGTGGCACTTTTCTCATCGGGGCCACGCCGGAGTTTCCGTTTGTCTTTGATAACGAGAAATGGGCACATGCCGTCGAACTGAGCAATTTCCGTATTGCACGCGCGCCGGTGACCAATGAAGAATTTCTCGCCTTTGTCGAGGACGGCGGCTACCGCGAATCGCGTTATTGGAGCACTGACGGTCGGCAGTGGCTGGAAAGCGGAGGCGCCCCGCAGCTGGAGAAATCATTTACCAAGTTTTTCAATAAGACGATCAACGAAGAGACCGAGCTGGCGCTATTTACTGAACGGCTGGAGCA
>JAICHC010000547.1 GCA_025922795.1 Candidatus Binatia bacterium
CGAATGGTGCAACGCGCTGTCGGCATGCACTATACGATCGTCAACGGCACGGTGATCAACGACCAGGGACGGATGACCGGCGCTCTGCCGGGGCAAGTCCTGCGCGGGCCGCTTTATCGGCAACAGAAAGCGGCGGCTTAACCGGATGGGCGTGAGCTATATTCCTGTTGCCCGCATCGGTGAGCTTACCCCCGGTGTTATGAAGGAGGTCGATCTCGGCGGACGCCAGGTGTTGCTGGCGTTCGTCGAGGGGCAATACTTCGCGTTCTCGAGGAGCTGCCCGCACGAAGAAGCCGATCTGAAAAGCGCCGGACAACTCCTCGCCGGCGCGATGATTCGCTGCAACAATCACAGCTATTGTTACGATCTTAAATCCGGAGAATGCACTTTGCCCAAGGGGGCGGCCCCCTTGACGGTTCTGCCGGCCGAAGAGCGCGGCGAAGAGGTTTGCATTCGCCTCGAGTGGTAAGCCAAATTTCGTTTCGCTGTTGTGGCGGCGGATGGATCCCACATACCGATTCAGCCCGCGTTCGGCAAAATGATTTGCCGCGCAACTCTGGCCAACCTGCTCAGGAAAGGGTAAATTTTCCCTGGCCTCTCACGCGAGCGGTCATCCCTGCTGGCGAGAGAAACGTCTGGCGAACATGCCAACCCGCTGCAAAATAGTTGCTGCGCCCGTTGCCCAAGGCGCGATCAGCCGTGATATCAGGCTGATTCTGACGCTAGTCCTTTTGCTTGCCCTGAGCGCGGCGCCTTCCCTCGGAGCGCAAGAAAGAACCCTGCTGTGGAAGGTGAGCGAGGGCGACAAGAGTATTTTTCTCTTGGGATCGATTCATTATTTGCGCAAAGAGAATTATCCGCTGAATCAAGCGATTCTCGACGCCTTCGACGCGAGCGACAGATTGGTCTTGGAGATCGACCTTCAAAATACGCCGGCGGGCGCCGCGCAACGCCTCACCTTGGAAAAGGCAGTTTATCGAGATGGCTCGAATTTAGCGCAGAATGTCAGTCAAGAAACTTACCAATTGGCGTCCAAGCGCGCGGCGGAACTCGGCATCGACATGCAAGTCGTTCAGCCGATGAAGCCGTGGTTCGTCGCAATGACGATGCTAGCGGTCAAACTGCAACGAATGGGCTTGGACCCGAAACTCGGTGTCGATCACCATCTTGCCGAGCGGGCAAAGCGCGACGGCAAGCCGACCAGCGGGCTGGAAACGCTGGAATTTCAACTGGGCATATTCGATCAGTTGTCAAAGAGAGAGCAAGAGCTGATGCTACGTGAAACCGCCGGCGAGTTGGAGCGGATCGACAAAAATGTCAAAGACATCGTGGAGTCATGGCTCAAGGGCGACGGTGAGCGGTTGGCGGCGCTGTTACTGGCCGGAATGCGCCAATACCCCGAGCTTCAGCAAAAACTCGTGATCGAGCGAAATCGTCGCTGGTTGGATCAAATCGCAAAACTGGTGGAACAGGGAAGTAACGCCATGGTCGTGGTGGGGGCGGCACATCTGGTCGGTCAAGAGGGTATCGTCGATATGTTAAAAGCACGCGGCCTTAGCGTGGAGCAAAAGTGATGGCGGACAAGAAAAACAACAGGAGTCCGATCCGCGTGGCGGATTGGATGAGCGAGGGAGTGTTGGCGGTCGAGACGTTCGATAGCATTGCCATCGCCCGACGCTTGATGGCGAAGCATCGCGTCAACCAATTGCCGGTAATGGACAACGATCACTTGGTCGGGATCGTGACCGACCGCGACATTCGCGATGCCTATCCGACCAGTCTGATGATCGATCGCACCAAAGCAATCGACCGGTTTGCCGATACGATCACGGTTGAGGAGGTCATGACTCACGACGTTTTCGTCGTGCGGCCGGATACCCCGCTGACGGCGGCCGTTGGACTGCTGCGACGCCATCGGATCGGCTCCTTGCCGGTGTTGAAGAACAAAACTCTCGTCGGCATCATCACGCGCAGCGATATTCTTGATTTCGTGCTGAACGGTTCCAAAAAGCGCGCGCGCCAAGCGGCGCGAGCGGCGGTCAAACCACGCAAATCCATTAAAAAAAGCGTCAGACACAAATGAATCTTTGTTGAGGTTGGAGCGATGCCGTCGTTTGATATCGTAAGCCGGGTCGACTTCCAAGAAGTCGACAACGCCGTCAACATCACCCAAAAAGCGATCCTGTCGCGCTACGATTTCCGCAATTCAAAAACGGCAATCGACCTGGACAAAAAAGAAAAGCAAATCCACGTGACGACGGAAGACGATATGAAGCTGCGCGCAGTTCAAGACGCGCTGATCGAGAATCTGGTGAAGCGTAAAGTGGACCGTAAATTTTTGGAGCCCAAGGCGAGCGAGCCGGCGGCACACGGCATGATTCAGCGGGCGTTCGCGATCAAGGAAGGGGTCGACTCCGATACCGCGCGCAATATCGTCAAGATGATCAAGGATCGCAAGCTCAAAGTGCAGGCGGCGATTCAGGATAATCAAGTGCGTGTGACCGCAAAGAAAATCGATGACCTGCAGGAAGTGATTCAAGTTTTGCGCGGCAGCCAGTTGCCGATCCCGCTCCAGTTCGTGAACATGCAACGCTAGCCGTCTGCTCGCAAGATAAAACCTAGCGAGGAGGGCCAGATGGAAAAGATTAAAAAATCCGAGGACCAGTGGCAGAAAGAGCTGACTAACGAACAATATTACGTGTGTCGGAAAAAGGGCACGGAACGGGCCTTTACGGGTCAGTATTGGGACCACCACGAAAAGGGCACGTATCGCTGCGCCTGTTGCGGTAACGAGCTGTTCAGCTCGGAGACCAAGTTCGACTCGGGCACCGGTTGGCCGAGTTTTTGGGCGCCGGCTGCCGAGGACAACGTCACCACCGAAGACGACAATAGTTTGTTCATGCGACGAACCGAGGTCATGTGCAGCAAATGCGAGGCGCATCTCGGCCACGTCTTCGAAGACGGCCCGCAGCCGACCCATCTGCGTTACTGCATCAACTCCGCGTCCCTCAAGTTCGAAAAGGCGAAGTAACCATGGGAGATCTCGCCTTTCAGGATCAGGGCGCTGTGCGTCATTGCCACGGCTGCGGCGCTGACAATGCGAAGGGACTGCGCATCAAGAGCTTTTGGGATGGCGATCAATCGGTCTCAACCTGGAAGGCCGAGCCGCACCACTGCGGCGGCACGGTTGAGAATCTCAACGGCGGTATCATCGCCGCGCTGATTGACTGCCATAGCTTGAATCTCGCGATTGCTCATGCCTATCGCGCGGAGCAGCGCCCGATCGGCAGCGCGCCACGCATTGGTTATGTGACGGCGCATATGAGCGTCGCATTTCTTAAGCCGGCGCCGATCGATCGACCGATCGAGTTGCGCGCGCGCATCGCCAAACTCGAAGGTCGCAAGGTATGGGTGGATTGC
>JAICHC010000548.1 GCA_025922795.1 Candidatus Binatia bacterium
CGACGGCAGCGGTTTTGGCCAGTATCGCGGCGGCTTGGGCAGCCATCGCATCTATTTGATTTATGGATCGCAAGACTGCAGCGTCGACTACAAGCCCTACGGCGGGGTTGCGCAGGGTGGCTTCGGTCTTGGCGGCGGTTACCCGACAGGGATCGGCGCGACTCGCGTGATGACCGAATCGGGCTTGGCCATGCTCGACAGAGTCAAAAACGGCGAGCATCCCACGGCAGAAGCCATGCGAGAAGGCAAATGGGGCAAGGCGGTTTTGCCGGCGGGCGTGCCGGAAAGAATTCCGCTGCCCGAAGGCAGCCTGCTGGTAGACTACGTCGCCGGCGGCGGCGGCTTCGGCGACCCGATCGATCGCGATCCCCAAGCGGTGCTCAGAGATGTTCGGCGCGGTTGGGTCAGCCGCCGGGTGGCGGAAGAAATCTACGGCGTGATCCTGAATCCTGGCGAAAATACCCTCGACAGCGCGGGAACTGAAACCCGCAGAGCACAAATCCGCGACGCGCGAAAACGCGAAAGCAGCCCCGTTTCCGATCAAACGCGCATCTCGTCAGTCCCTGGGCAAAACGGTTGGCGAAGGCTGCTCAAGTTTCATCGTTCTCTCGAAGTCGCCACCGACGGCGAGCGAAAAATGGTGCGCTGCGCAAGCTGCGCCCACCTATTCTGCGGCGCCGGTGACAACTACAAACTTTACGCGCTTCATCGCGTCGTGGATCTCAATCACTTCATGCCGCCCCTGGCGTCCGGCGAGCTTTACATCGGTGAGTACCACATCTACACTTGCCCTGGCTGTGCCACACAGCTACAAGTGGACATGTTCAGCCCGAGTCTGGGCGGCGAGGCGGTGTTGTGGGACACCCGCATTGACGCGGACCGGCTGAAAACGCGGTGAAAGCCGACGAGCGGCACAGGAGCGAAAAAATGATCCGACAAAGATTTTTACTATCGCTATTGATTCTATTTGTCATGACGATCCTGTCGGCCGGATTCAGTTCCGCCCAGGAAAGACTCACCCTCGGCTTGACAACGCGTAACGGCAGCACGTCCCTACCCTTCGTGATCGCTGAGGAAAAGGGTTTCTTCAAAAGCGAAGGGCTCAACGCCATCGTCGTCATCATGCAAAATCAGGTGGTCGTGAACGGTGTGGTCACGCGCAACGTCGACTACGGCGGAACTTTTTCTAACTTTATTGGCGCTGCGATTTCCGGCCTGCCGGTGCGCATCGTCATGTCCGCCATGGACGGCTCGGATCACTACTTGGTCACGAGTGCGAACGTGAAGCGGGTCGAAGATTTAAAGGGCAAAACCTTCGGCATCAGCAGCTTCGGCGGCACGCCCCATAGTGAAGCCGTGATGATCTTACGAAAATACGGCATGAATCCGGAAAAGGACGTGACCTTTCTGCAAATCGGCGGTAGCTCGAGCCGCTATGCGGCTCTCGAAAGCGGCTCGATTCAGGCCGCGATGCTGGTGCCGCCGTTCAACAACTTCGCTCAGAAGCGCGGCTTCAACCAACTCCTGTCATTCAATGAAATCATGAACATCCCGCTCGGCGGGCTTGCGGTCCACACGCAAAAAATGAAAGAGGAGCCCGAAGAGATCGTCAGAATGATCAAAGCGGTGCTGAAGGCCACCGATTACATCCGCAATCGCAAGCCCGAGATTCTAACGTTTTTGCAGGCTAAATGGGGCATCAAAGAAGCAGACGTCCGCGAAAGCATTTACCGCGACATGGTCAGTCTTTACACCCGCGACGGCGTGGCTTCGAACGAAACCATGCAAAACGTATTGCAGCTGGTGCGCGATACGCGCAAATCGAAAGACGATAAAACACTCGCCGACATTGCCGACTGGAGTTTTGCCAAAAAAGCACAGGCGGAGTTGAAGATTCGCTGAATCTCATTCAGCCAAGCGGTTTTTAGTTTCGAGGTTCTAGTCTCCGGGTTTTTTCAAACTTGAAACTAGGAACCAGAAACCAGCAACTCGCTTGATTATGATCCGAGCTTTTTGAAGAAACCTTCCTTCTGCAATTCGTCCATAAGCGATTGATCGAGGAATTCTTCCGCCTTGCGGTTCTTGAAGGCGGAGTTGTGCTCCGCGTAGAAACTTAAGGTGTCGCGCACGCCCTCCAAACTCACGCGCGGCGGAAAAGAAAACCGCGGCGCAAAATATTCGTAGGTCGTTTTGAGAGTTTCCGGATCGTCGATGCGCATCCGCTTGGCAAAAACATTGATGGTCTTCTCGCGCTGCGTCTTGATAACGTGAATCGCCTCGCCGTAGGAACGCAGAAAGCGTTTCACGACGTCACGATTCTCCTTGAGAAAACTTCCCTTCACATTCAACGTCGATTGCGGAAAATTGGCGCTCATGTCGCCCATGTCCGCCAACACGCGGTAGCCGGATTTCACCGCGATGGTCAAATGCGGCGGCGAAAGGATCGTCGCGTCGGTGCGGCCGGCCATGAGCGAACCCAGGCGAGTTGGCGCGTCGCCGCCGACAATCACTTGGAGATCGGGCAGCTTCATTCCCCACTCTTTCAACGCGAGTTGCAGCGCGAGATCGTTCGAACCGCCGTAGTTGAGAATGTTGACTTTCTTGCCGCGCAAATCCTTCGGCGTCCGGATCTCGGGTTTGACGACGAACGCATAAGGAAATTTGTTGTACGACGCCGCGAGTATTTTGATGTCCGAGCCTTTCGTGGCGGCGGCAAGCGGTCCGGTCGCCGACCCCGTCGCAAACTGCGTGCTGCCGCCCATCAATGCGGCGACCGAGCGGGCGCTGCCGGTGATCATAATCACTTCGACATCAAGCCCGTTTTTGTCGAAAATTTTTAAATCCTTCGCCACCCACACCGCGCTCTGAAAGCCGGCATGACCGCCGTAATCCGCGACCAGCTTATCCGCCGCAGGGACTTCTCGTACGGCCAAACACAAAACGAGAGTAAAGAAAATTGTTTTTGGATATGGCGTCATCATCATCTCCTGATTTTTCTTAGCTGCTAGCTGACTACCGTTAGGTAATCTTTGTGCACGCGATACTAAAGATCGGATGCGCTTCGGTCAAGAGACTTGGCGTCAGAAGATTTTGGATTTTGGATCCTTCGCAGGGCTCAGAGCCTGCCGGAGTCTATCTGAATGACAGGTTTAGACTTTCGATAAAAGGCAGAGCGAAACTCCATTTTCTTTCCTCATTAAAAAGTCGGCAATCCATAACTCGAAACCAGAAACTCGAAACTCGTCATCGAATCACCCGATCCGCCCGCGCCAGCACATTCGGAGGGATGGTGAGGCCAATTTGTTTGGCGGTTTTCAGATTGACGACCAACTCGAATTTCGTCGGCTGCTCGACCGGTAGCTCGGCAGGCTTGGCGCCTTTTAGACACTGATCCACGTAGAAGGAACTGCGTCGGATC
>JAICHC010000549.1 GCA_025922795.1 Candidatus Binatia bacterium
AAAAGGCCTCTAAATTATCGATATTTCAGCCCCCAGCCCGGTACCCACGTGCATCGAGAGCGCACCACTGTGCAACGACAAACGCGCTCTTGCCGTTTGTTCGGGAATCTCCCCGGATTTGCCGTGAAGCTGCGCCACCCAGAACTTACTAGCGGCCCGACGACGGATAGTATGTGGGTAATGGCCTTGGAAGGGGCGGATCAAGACCAACTATTGCTTTGCCTTCAGATTCCGATCGTTTTCCTGAAGGAACTTCTTGATTTCCTCGGCATGGCTAAGCAACCGTGCCCACTGCTCTTTGTAGAGCGTTACGGGGAATCTTCCCAGTCCATAGACCGAAAGACCTCCTTTTTCACTGATCTTCATACGCAGTTCGCCAGGCTTGCGCTGATCGATCTGCTCTTTTAATGCTCTGTTTTCAGCCTCCAAGCGCGCCAACTTCTGCTCCGCTGTTTCTTCGGTCATGATTCCTCCGAATTTCGAGTCAACAAGCATCGCGCTTAGCGATACCCACTGCATTCGACGATATTTCATTTTGTGGTGGAATTACAGCAGTTGGCATGGAGTTGGCGAAATTCAGCCGGCCCAGCGATCGCCTTTATACCGAACGCTGTCACTCACTTGATCGTCCCTACAAAGTCAGACTATAAGATTGGAGTACCCTGCGCAGAACAAATTATCACTAAATAAGGAATTAGGAGGTCTGGAGATGTCGCTCAACAGCCGAATCATTGACGGCGACGGTCATAACATGGAAGACAACGCGGGTATCATTGCTCATATGCAAGGTGCTTACCGCGATATCGCATCGCGCAAGGGAGTTTGCTTTCCGCCGCTGGATCACCTGCACTCCGCACGGGCCGTTGAGACACCACCCCAACGGGATCAACGCCCTCCGGTAGGACCTGGCGGCTGGCTCGAATTTCTCGACGACGTAGGGATCGAATGGACGGTAATGTATCCGACTCTTGCTCTCTCCTACGGCAAGATCGTTAGCCGCGATTACGCGGTGGCGGTCTGCAAAGCATACAATGATTGGATGGCCGAGACCTACACAAAATTCAATCCACGCTTCAAAGGCATGGCGATAATTCCCATGCAGGACCCCGAAGAAGCGGCCAAGGAACTTCGCCGCACGGTCACCGAGCTTGGAATGCTCGGCGCGATGATGCCGTCCAACGGGCTTGCTCAGCCTTTGGGCGCAAAACAGTTCTGGCCTATCTATGAAGAGGCCAACCGGCTCGGTTGCTGTCTGGCGGTACACGGCGGCGCCCACGATCGATTCGGCATGGACCACATGAACATGTACGTGCCGGTGCACGCCCTTGGCCATCCGTGGGGCTTGACAATTAACTGCGCCGATATTCTCTACAACGGCATCTTCGAGCGCTTTCCGCGCGTGCGCATCGCCTTTCTCGAGGGCGGAGTCGCCTGGTTGCTGCTGCTCCTCGAACGGCTGCATGCTTCCCATGAAACTCACTTCCAGTACATCCCTGAAGGCGAGTTCGGCGTGCGGGAAGACCAGGATCCGGCGAAGCAGATGAAGCAACTAATCAAAGACGGGCGCCTCTATCTCGGCGTCGAAACCGAAGAATTGACGATGCCATTTGCGATCAAGACCGTCGGCAATAAACCGTTTCTCTACTCGTCGGACTTTCCCCACGAAGTAACCCACGAAAGCTGCAAGCACGACATCGGCGAGCTTCTGGAGAGCGACGAGATTACCGAGGATGATAAGGCGGCCCTGCTGTGGCGCAACGCCGAAACGTTTTACAAGCTGCCGCTCTGACAAACGGCGGAGTTCAAATCGTTCAAGCCGTCAACTCGATAGCCGTCAATTGTAGAGGACTTTATGGAAACTTGCCGCGCCGCCGTCATCACCGAGCACAACAAACCGCTGACGATCCAGCAAGTACCGATCCCAAAGCTCGATCCCGGATCCCTGCTGGTTAAAATCACTGCCTCGACACTCTGCGGTACCGACGTGCACCGCTGGCACGGACCGCTGGGCGACGGTGACACCTTGCCGATCATTACCGGCCACGAGCCGTGCGGGCACGTCGAAGACATCGCCGGCGAGCGCACCGACATTCTCGGCAGGCCGGTCAAACGCGGCGACCGGATCGTATGGAGCTATGTCGCCTGTGGCTCTTGCTACTACTGCGCCGTCGCGTTGCAGCCTTGTATCTGTCCCGGACGCGCCTCCTGGGGACACAATCGTAGTGATCAGCATCCTTATTTACTCGGTAGCTGCGCCGAATATATGTACGTGCCCAAAGAGTGTCTCATCATCAAAGTTCCGGATGAGGTGACCTCCGCGTCGGCGGCTGCTTCGGCATGCGCCTATCGGACCGTCATGCACGGATTTGACCGCCTGGGCGCGATCAAAAGCCACGAAACGGTTGTGATCCAGGGCAGCGGTCCCCTCGGTAATTTTGCCACGGCGGTGGCCAAAGATCACGGCGCCAAGAAGGCGCTGGTCATCGGCGCGCCGGCAAACCGCCTGGAAGTGACAAAACGGATGGGGGCCGACGCAGTGCTCAACCTCGAAGAGGTGACGGATGAAAAGGACCGGCGCAGCTGGGTGCGCGATCATACCGACGGGCGCGGCGCCGACGTGGTCATTCAGGTCGCCAATAACATGGCGGTACCGGAGGGCCTCACCTTGCTGCGCGGCGGCGGTCGCTATTTGAACATCGGCGCCGGCGGCAAAGCCAACATTGCCGTGGAAAAGATTCCGCAGGAAATGCTTTTCATCACAGTGCGCTCCGCCGAGCCACGCCATTGGCTCCAAGCCATCGACTTTCTCGCCGCGCGGCGAGATACTTTTCCATTCGAGCAAATGATCAGCAAGAGCTACACGCTGGACCAAATCAACGAAGCAATGTCGGCGATGGCAAGTTACTCGGTGGTCAAGGCGGTGATCAATCTAAGCTGACTCACGATCGAGTTCCGCGAGACACGTGGCCATGACCGCAGGGTTTCTCCTGCCAAAAACCGGAGGGTTCGATGAATTATCAACTTGAGCATGTCGCGATTTACACTAAGGATATCGGCGAGTCGATCAAGTTCTACGAAAAATTCTTTGGCGGGCACCCCACGCCGATCAGAAAAGGCAGCGCCGGCTACGGCTTCTGTTTTGTCAGGATCGCGGGTGCGCCCTCGATACAATTGATGGAGTCCGGCGGAAAGACCGGCGTGCACCATTACGGTTACGTTACCGATGATATCGACCAGGCGGCCAAAGAATTTAAAGAAAAAGGCGCCGAGATCCTGCGCGAGAATCGCGACGAGTCGGGAAGGCTCACGACGATATTCGTCAAAGATCCGAATGGATTGGAGCTGGAAATCCGCTCGCCTCGTTAGCCAGCCCCACGAATCCGTCCGACGCCATCACC
>JAICHC010000550.1 GCA_025922795.1 Candidatus Binatia bacterium
CCATAAACATCTTTAAACGTTCCATGTCGCTGGCAACCAAGGACTGGGGGATTTGCTCGGCAAAGCGTAGCGAGTAGAGTTTTTCGTTCGCCTCACGCAGTCCTTTGGGGTCGTTCATGACAAAGCATTTGCTCTGATCGATCAAACTTAGTAAATGCGTCGCGAAAAAGAATTTCATATCGAACGGCGGATCCTTGCGCATCCAGACGCTGTCGAAGTCGTCGAGCGCGCCCGTCTTGAATCGACCCAGGCGATAATGCGGCGTTGCGCGTGCGAGCTCCAGCCGGCGATAACGCGCCTGCGGCGTGCCGCCGCGAACAAACAAGTCGGCCAACTCCATAAAATAGATTTCGTGGCCGCGCTGCTGGGCTTCCAACATCATGACGAAGGTCGTGTCCTTGTCGATATCTATCTTGTCGACGGGGTCCATGACCACGCCGATCTTCAGTTCTCCCACGAGCATCTCACTCCCGAATCACCCAGGTGCGCGCCAAAAAATCGTGCCAGCCGCGGTTTTCTCGCTGCCATAAAATCCACAGGAAGGCCAAGCCGCCCGACGCGACGCCCAAGCCGACGGCGCCGCACCAGCGCAGCAACGCTCGTCGATAACTGATCGGCGTCAGTCCGGCGCCGACCACGCGCAGGCCGAAGAGCCACTTGCCGACGGTCTTTCCTTCCATACCGTGAAAGACGACAAAGTAAGTCGTCGCTAAGCCCATCCAGGCGAGAGTCAAGAAAGTCATGAGCGGCGCGGCATTGTTCCACGAGATCAATCGATTGTGGGCGGATAGGCCTACCTTATACCCGATATAGGCCATCAGTCCCATAAGAGCCGAAAACAGAGCGACCATGATGCTATCGAGGATAAATGCGCCCGCGCGCCGGAGAAAACCGCCCCAGCGTATTTCCGGAATTGGCTGGTTCTGAAACGATAACGGAGCCGAAGGCGGTTCGAGTGCAGAGCGCGCGGGAAAATCCCAATCGCCAGGCTGGACGGGTTCTTCGAGTTCGCTCGCCGGCTCTTGGAGCGACAAGGTAAATTCTTCGGCTTTGGGAACACCGAGAACCACTCTGTGATGGAGCAATTTTGCGCCGCAGCTATGACAGCGCTCATCACTAAAAAGTACCGACGCATCGCAGTTTTGGCACTTCATCGAATCAGTAAAGAATCTTTGAGATCCCATCATGCTAGAAAAAGCCTGCCTTTGAATCAAGTTTGAGCTATTGAAGATCGCCCCAGAGAAACTGGACCAGGCTAAGCGCCGCCACCGCCGCGGTCTCCGCGCGTAGAACCCTCGGGCCGAGCTTAACCGGCTCGAAGCCATGGGATTGTGCCAGATCCGCCTCTTGCGCGGTAAATCCGCCTTCCGGGCCGAGCGCAAGCAACAGCGATCTTGCGTTCGAGCGGGTTGCATGCGCTTGATAGAGCGATTGCCGTTGCTCCTTTTCCCAGAAAAATAGTTTCAGCGTTGCCGGCCAGTCGCCGCTGACCACTGCTTGAAACTCGCTAAGGGGCAAGATCTCCGGAACGCGAGTTCTGCCGCACTGCTTGACGGCGCTCAGCGCGATTTTTCGCCACCGTTCTGTGCGCGTTGCAATCTTTGTATCGTCCAATTTCGGCACTGAAAAAGCCGAGGTGAAAGGCACGATCGTTTGCGCGCCCAGCTCGGTGGCTTTTTCGACGACGAAATCGATTTTCTCGCCCTTGGTCAAACCGACGGCCACGGTTAATCGCAGCGGCGATTCGCGCTCTGCTTGGTAGGACCTGAGGATTTCGATCTCGCCCCGTTGCGCCGTGAGCCCCCGGATGATGGCTTCATGTTCCCAGCCGGATTCGTCGAACACGGTGACGCGGTCACCTGGGACCAGGCGCAACACTTTTCTCAGATGCGCCAGTTCCTGACCGTGGAGGACACCGCGACTGTCGTGCAAATTTTTTCTTGGCAGGTAGAAGCGGCTCACATGCGTTACTTCCGCTGTAAGAGCACGGTTACCCATTCGCGCGATCGCTTGCGCTTGCGGATTCGAAACCGCGCTGCGAAACGTCCTGCAACGGCGGCGGCTTTCTCATGAAGGATTCCCGATAAAATAAGAAATCCTCGCGGCGCGACTTTCTTTTCCAGCGCGCCGGCGAGTTCCAAAAGAACCTCAGCGGTCAGGTTGGCGACCACGACGTCGAACCGTCGTCCGATCGCGCTCAGACTAGCTCCGCTCAGGTGAACCGTTCCTTCGGCGCTATTGGCGCGCACATTCTCCCGCGCCACTTCCAAAGCCACCGCATCATTATCGATCGCCCGGACTTCTGTCGCGCCCAACTGTGCCAAGGCGATCGCCAGAATACCCGAGCCGGTGCCGATGTCGAGCGCGGTGAATTTACCTGAGGGAAGCCGCTCGCTGGCCATTTCCAGGAACTCCATACAGCCGCGTGTGGTTGCGTGGGTGCCGGTACCGAAGGCCATACCGGGTTCGATGGTAATCACTCGGCGACGGCGGAACTTTGGCGGCTCGCGCCAAGGCGGCGTCACCCAGAAGGTTTTGCCGACGCGCCGCGGTTTGATGAACCGCTTCCAGGACTCTTCCCAGCTTTCTTGTTTAATGACTTGCCAGCGCAGCCGCGGCTTGCGCGCGCGTGGGGAAAGTCGAGTCATGGCATCGACAAAGCGATTGACATCTTGGCGCAAGGACGCACCCGCAGGCGGTGCCGCGAAAAAAGCATCCAAGCCGGTTTTCTTAAGGACAACACCCGGCGCGCCGCGCTCGATTAGAAAATTCGACAACGCATCGATGCTTGCGGCGCGGGTCCGGATGGATAGTTGCAACCAAGATTCCGCCACGATTTTTTATGCCACAGCCACAAAGCCGGATCAATTCGCAGTCTGGGCAGCCAATCAGATGATACCGCACTCGGAATCGGAAATTCCTCCCGCCAAGGCGCAAAGTCGCCAAGTTTAGGAAGGTTGAAAACTCTTAAGAATGATTTTCACCCGCGCTCTCCGATCTTTGCGGCCTTTACGTTCCCTCGACTTCGCTCAGGACATGCTTTTGCGGGAAATATTCCGAGATTTGGTTGCGGCTCGGCCGCCGCTGCGGCTTGTGAAAATCGCCGCTTCCAGCTATTGAAAATGGGAGATGAATCACTGCACAGAAGCCATGCGTACCAGGATTCGGCATGAGATGCTTCTTCATGTCGTCACTCGCCCGGTTTCGCTAACAAACGGCAGTGACGGGCTTTCAAATCGGTAATTAATTTAGGTCCTTTGGTTTTCCTCTGGCTAACCTGGCCGGTGCTATTTCGGTGCAAGGACTCGGAGATTACACCGCGGCTTCTGACGGGCTCGGACGTAGACCAAAGATTTGGTTTATTATTACTCCGGACTCCG
>JAICHC010000551.1 GCA_025922795.1 Candidatus Binatia bacterium
CGCACGGGCGTCAATTCCCCGGCGGCCTTGTAAATGCGCAGTCCCGGTTTGCTGATGCGCTTCAGTTGGCGCATGACGGGGTCGCGCTTCGCGTCGTACCGCAGATGAACTCGAAGGTTCGGAAACTTCGTCTCCTTCGAGATCTCAAAATCGTTGATCATGCCCTCTGCTTTGAGGATCTTGACGATGGCTTCTTTGATGCCGCTGTATGGGATATCGACGGTCGCCAGCCGTGCGCTGCTGCCGTTTCTGATCCGTGTCAGGAGGTCTGCTATCGGGTCGCTATGCATAGTGTTACCAGCTCGACTTCGTTACGCCGGGCAGATTGCCCGCAAGCGCCTGCTCCCTAAGGCAGATCCTGCAAACCCCGAAATACCGGTGGTACCCTCGGGGACGCCCGCAGATGCTGCACCGGTTGTAGCCCCTCGTGCTGAACCTCGGCTTTCGCTTTTGTTTGACTATTAAACAGACTTTTGCCATGCGTCTCTGAACTCGCTCGCCTACGTAGAGGCGCGAAGGCGAATTATACCATCAACAAGCCTCCCTCGGCGCAGCATCCAGCCTGACCGGAGTACCGACCGGCAGGCCCGCTTCACGGTCGGTACGAGGGCCCGGGCACATTCACTGCTCTCATCACTATTACTCGCACACCAACCCATCGATTTACTCGGGAGGGCTACCAGGTTTTTGTCAGTTTTCGGATGCTTAATGAGCAGGCGCCCCCGCTTCGTGCCCGTGGCTTCGACGGGACAGGTAGGGCCGATAGGGCTGTAGAGAACACGGTCCCATGTATCTATGACACTTGGAGGGCAAAGGTCAACCAATTTTCTCGGAAGCTTGTGTCTAAAAGTCGATTTCAGGTGGACGACTTCGTTCGTATGGCACGCGTATGGGTGCCCGGGAAACGCGACCGCAAGCTGTCGCCGGCAGAATCTATCGAACAGCGTATCCCGGATCCACGCGCTACCAGCATCGGTAAACTCAAAAACATGCGACGCAGCCGCTACGCAGAGCCTGGAGAAGCGCACGAGTTGACATTCTCCTGCTACCGCCGGCTGCCGCTCTTCAATGATGACGCGCTCAAGCGCATCTTCCTAAAGTCCCTATGCATCGCGCGCCGAAAGCACGGGTTCGCAGTTTGGGCGTAGGTGATCATGCCGAACCACGTGCATGTGCTCATCCACCCACAGCGGAAGAAATACATTGTCGGCGACATTCTGAGGTCGATTAAGCAGCCGGTTGCGCAGCGCGCACTGCGCAAAATCTGCGCTGCGGCTCCGCTGCTTGCTACACAGTTGACGCTGCCCGATGGGCGCCGCAGATTCTGGCAGGCGGGCTGCGGCTACGACCGAAACTTGTTCACGCCGGAGGCAGTCCACGCCTCGATCGACTATATTCACGCAAACCCGATTCGACGCGGGTTCTGTGATACTGTGGTCGGTTGGCAGTGGTCCAGCGCTCGCTGGTACGCCGACTTGGACTCCGAGTTCGAGGTGGATCGATGCGATCTAGTACTGTATTCGAAGGCGCTCGGTTCAAGGACACGCTGGTCGTAAGTGGGAGTCTGGCGGAAGTTTCAGATCGCGTGTCCTTGGCACCCAAACATTCTGTGATTGCAAGTCACCCCCACCCAGCCCGCCGACAATACTAAACTCTTTGCGATCATTCTTTTCCTATCTCTTTTTTTTGGTTCATTTTTATTAGTCACGTCGATCTCGACCGTATCTAACATAGCTTCGATGTCTTTCCTTGCGCGGTCATCCCCTTTTTCGTATTTGCCAGTGACCAAAATAACTTGATCGCCAAAAGTAATGCCCGAGATGCCGCACCGCGTATTTTGCACGGAATCCGGCCAGTGCTTAATCATAAGATATCCTTCACCGGCCGGCGATTTGAATTCATATAATTCAAGCCCCACACCCGAGGCTTTGTTTATCGACGGGTTGCCGTTCTTCGCGGTGAGTTCACTAAGGCGTTGACGATTGGCGATGAGGTCGTCGTAATCGGCTTTTGGCAAAACCTCGCCGGGTGAGGGAGGCATCAAACCGAGCGATGCTCCACTCGGATGCTTGAGGTTGATCTCAAGTTCGGATATTTCAGATGTCCACCCTTCTGCGACCCTGATGGAAAGTGGCCCTTTCGCAGCCGACCCAACGAACGGCGTCTGTGCAAGTGGGACGTTGCCATCTTTTTGCAAGGTTTCCTCCTTACCCGGCGTGCACGCGCAGCCAAAGAGCAGCACGAGCGGGACAGCCAAGTATCCAGGCGTTCTCATGCGATTATTTTGGCACCTATCTTCTCCCCACGTCCTCGACACACGCGCATGTGCCGGTGACTTCGGTGTGTTGCCTAACGATCTCGAAAATCGAATGTCAGCCAAGTCACCGAAGCAACCGGCCAACTCCATTACGATTGCAAACGAGCATCGGGGCGTTCAATACCTTCGTCGTAGTGGGCGGGATACAATATTGGAACCATGAATGGGCGGATGGCAAACCGGGCGACGGCGGCGTGGCTGCTACTCTACGAGCACGCGCACCGGAACCGAACGGCTGCAACGCCCAGTTTTGCGTCTCCGCGTTCTTTGCGTGAAATCCCACCCTGCCTCGTCGACGGCCTTAGCGTGAAGAAGGTCGAGAGGCTGACGATCGCGCGGGTGCACGGCGACTCGTTCACCCGGCAGAAATGATGAAGGAATTTGTCGAGTTTGCACTTTGGTGGTCAATGGTGATTGGCAGCTTGGGTCTTGCTGGCGTAAGCGCTTGGCTGCTCGGAGCGGCGATTCGCGGCCAGTCTGCGCTCAAGCCGGCACTGGCAGCGAGCCTGGCAGCCGGCATTGCAAACGCGCTGTTAATCATCTATTGCGTATTCGTTCCCACAGCCCCTCGTCCAACATCGGACGAAGCAAGCGGTTTGGCTTTGCTTTTACTTTTGCTGCAAGGCGTTGTCTATTTGTTCAGGATCGAGACAATACGGGAGCTTGCGCGAGATGGTTATGGTGATGTGGATTCGAATCATTGATATTCGAAGGCAATTTTGCGCCTGTGGCGGCGTCTTAGGTCTGACGCACTATCGTCCCGCAAACCGACGCCCACCAAGTCACTACGCAACGTGCGTTCGCTGGCACAACTACCAGTTTTCGCCGAATCATGGTTGACTTTCGCCCTCCCAGTGACCTTAAGGGGTGTGAGGTTGTATGGCGATAGCGAAGTCCAACCTGGCTGTCCTTCGGGCCGAAGAGGCAGCCGACCGCGGACACAAGGATTCACGAAAATGAAAAACGCGAAAATGAGAACTCACGAGAAAAAATGAGAGGATTAGGAACGTGAGCAAAAATGAGAACCCGTGCCCCCGCAACGCGCGCCCAACCGCACC
>JAICHC010000552.1 GCA_025922795.1 Candidatus Binatia bacterium
AAAGCGCTATGACTTCCGGGCCGCGCGGCAACTCCCGTATCGCTTTTGCACTTCTTCCCCGGTTAGCGGCGTCGGTTCCCGCCCCATCAGTTTCATGAAGTCCTGCCGGAAGCCCGGGTCGCTGAAAGTCTTTTCCATCGCTTCGCGAAAAATCTGAACCTTCGGTCAAGCGCGGCGATAAATTGAAGGCTGCATGCCGCCACTGGAGCGGCGCAGTTGGAATGGCTCCAACAGAGCGTTAAGATCGAAGAGTCTATATGCAAGAGGTGTATATCGCCGGCATCGGCATGACAAAATTCGGCAAAGATCCGCGCTCCCTTGCCGCGATTTTATCGGAGGCGGCTGAGATCGCGTTTGGCGACGCGCAGGTCCGCGAGGTCGACGCGCTCTACATCGGTGCCATGAATCCGGAGGAGTTTACCGGCGACGCTAACCTCGCCTCGCAGATCGCCGATGCGCTTGGGTTGACCGGAATTCCCGCCACCAGGATCGAAACCGCCTCCTCAGCCGGCGCCGCCGCGCTCATGGCCGCCTTTCAAGCAATCGCGTCCGGCTATTACCGCAGGATTTTAGTGGTGGCGGGTGAAAAGATGACTCATCTGAGCACGAGCGCGACCACGCGCATCCTTGCGGAGGTCCTCGATAAACGGGAGCGCCTATGCGGCGCGACCATGCCGGCGCTGGCCGCAATGATCACTGAAAAATACCGGCAAAAATTTCGCCTTTCGCAATCGAACTTGGAAAAGATGCTCTGCGCTGTCGCGCTGAAAAACCATCGTAACGGTACAAAGAATCCATTGGCGCAGTTTCAACGCGTGATCACGCGGCGGGACTACTTCGGGAGCAAATTTATCGCCACGCCGTTGCGCCTGTACGATTGTGCGCCGATCACCGACGGGGCGGCAGCCCTGGTGTTGACCGGCGATCCCACGGGGGTGCGCCTGGCGGGAATTGGCCAAGGCACCGGGCCGATCAGTCTCCAGGACCGCGAAATTTTCACCTCGTTTCCGGCCACGCGCATCGCTGCCCGGCGCGCTTATGAGATGGCGGAAACATCGCCGCAAGGGATCGATTTCGCCGAGGTCCACGACGCTTTCACACCATTTGAAATTATCACCAGCGAAGACTTGGGATTTTTTCCGCCGGCCAAAGGCGGCTACGCCGCCATCGACGGCAAAACCGCCGTCGAGGGCGTATTGCCGATCAATCCCTCGGGCGGGTTGAAGGCGCGCGGCCATCCGGTCGGCGCTAGCGGATTGGCGCAAGTTGTCGAGGCTGCCAAACTCCTCAAGGGCCAAGCGGCGGCAAAGCGCGAATTTAAGCGCGCCTTGACCCAGAGCACCGGCGGTCTCGGCACCAACAATTTCGTCGCCATTTTGGAGCGGCCCGGTGCGCCTGCTGTGCAGAATTTGTGGACACCCGCACCCCCCGCCGCGACGCCACCTAAGCAGAAATCGCGGCCACCGGGCGATGTCATCGAGGGCACCATTGAGACCTTTACGATTGTCCACGTCACGCCAGACGGCTTTCTGCCGCCGCTTGCGCTGGCGCTCATCAGAGCGCGCGACGGCACACTCCTCATGGCCCAAGGCGAGGACGATACCCAACTTAAGATCGGACGCGAGGTATTCGTCCGGCGCCTAGACGGAGTGTTCCTGTTCACGGTAAAAAGTCAGTTGCAAAAGGTCCAGGAGGCCTTCACTCGGCTGTGGCGCGGTGAACCAGCGACGAACCCGCCCAAGGACAGCCGCATCGGAGACAGCAGGTGATGCTGGAACGCGGCGCGGCGCGCGCCGAGAAGCGTTTTAAGTCGCTCACCAAGCTTCTCATCACGAAGCTCAAGGAAGCGATCGTCAGCGGCAAGCTCGCTCCCGGCGAGGTACTTGGCGAAACCCGACTGGCAGCTTCGCTAAAAGTTGGACCGGTGGCGTTGCGTGAAGCGCTGCGCGCGCTCGAATCAGAGGGTTACGTCACGTTTCGCCCGGACAACGAAGTCGTGGTGAGCAAACCCAGCGGCGAAGAAATCGAAGATTATTACGCGATCGCCGGCGCGCTCGAGGGGCTGGCCGCTCGGCTCGCGGTCGAGCGCGCTCGGCCGGATGAAGTCGAGCGCTTGCGCGAATTGCATCAAGCGCTTAAAGAAGCCTGCCACAAGCGCGATGTGATTCGCTACTTCGACACGAGAAATGACTTTCATCGTCTGATCGCAGAGATCGCCCGTAACGAACGCCTCTACCGCTTGATCGATCAACTACGGCAGGAACTGCAGAAGACCCGGACGCTCTCGCTTCGCCAGCCGCAGTATCTGGACTATTCGATGCGCGAGCACGATCAGATCATGGATGCCTTCCTCAAAAAAAACCCGGAGCTGGCTGGCAGCGCCGTGGAGCGTCACCTCAACAATCAAAAGGAGAGTTTAAAAACCGTCAGCCACGCCAAGAAAGGAGAAAAGCGATGAACGAGGACAGGCCCGAACGGAAGGCGCGCGCACTCGGAATCAATCACGTCGTGCTCGAAGTTGAGGATCTGGACAAGGCCTTGGAATTTTACAGCGCGCTGTTTCAGTTTACGCTGCGCGGCAAAAGCGATCACAACGCCTTTATCGATCTCGGCGACCAGTTCATCCAGCTGACTCGCGGGCGAAGTCAGACGGCCGATACCAAGCGCCACTTCGGCCTGGTGGTCGACGATCGCGAGGCCGTCAAGCGGGTCATGGAAAAACTCGGAATCAAGAGCATCAACGACCGGCTCAATATTCTCGACCCCTGGGGCAATCGGATCGAAGTGGTGCCCTATGACGATTGCCAGTTCACCAAAGCGCCGCAAGTGCTCGCTGGTATGGGGGTCACTGCCATCGATAAAACCGCGAATGCCACCGAAGAGTTAAAAAAGAAAGGCATGGCCGCGCCGGCTTAACCGCTCGCATGGATCCAGCACCGGGGTATCCCTACAAACCGCTGGTCGCTAAGCCGACGCGTGCCGTCTAATCGCTCTCGCCTTGTTCGCCTGTGGGAAGCGCGCCGCGGCATCCGCTGGCTGCTGCGCCTCGAAGGCAGGCTTTCGTGAGCCGGACTACGGCCGTGCCGCCCTATGGCGCCTCGGTCTTCTCCGTTTGGTTGGCGCTGTCGGCGGTTTATCTCATTTGGGGCTCGACCTATCTGGCAATCCGTTTTACCGTCGAAACCGTGCCGCCATTTTTATCTGCGGCGGCGCGCTTCGTGGTTTCGGGAGCGTTCTTGTTCGCCTGGCGCCACATCGCCGGCGATCGCAAAGCGACACCTGCGGAATGGCGCAACGCTTCGATCATCGGCATTTTTTTGCTCGTCGGTGGTAACGGCGGCGTCGTTTGGGCTGCACAATTCATCCC
>JAICHC010000553.1 GCA_025922795.1 Candidatus Binatia bacterium
CCCCAGTAGGTCTACTAATAACGAACTCCTTAGTCGACGCGCGTTTTGTCCGTAAACTCGACGAGCGCGGATTCATCGACCGGCTCTCCGCGGCGCAATGGTAGCGCAAGCGCAGCTTGCGCGGTTTAGAGTTTTGCGTCTCGAGTCTCGCGTTAGACGGACTACACCCAAGACTGAGCGGTTAGCAATCGAAAACTAGCCGGTTGGCACTTATCCGCGTATCAAGCGCGCTCGGCTTGTATCGGCAACCCTGGACTCGGGACGCTGGACGCGAGACTCTCCCCGCTTCCCGCGTTGAATCCGATTCTGGATTGCGATATTCGCTCAAGAAAGATTTGTCTCAGGAGGTACTCGTGCTCCAAAATAAAGTGGTCGTCATTACGGGAAGCGGGCAGGGGATCGGCAAGCATGCGGCGAAAACTTTCGCGCAGGAAAAGGCCAAGGTGGTGATCGCCGACTTCAACGCCGAGTTGGCGAAGACAACCGCTGCCGAGATCGGCCAGACGACGGAATCGATGGCGGTCGTCACCGACGTGCGCAACGAAGACAGCGTCAAATCGATGATCGATCAAGTAATGAATCGCTTCGGCCAGATCGACGTGATGATGAACAACGCGGCGATCGTGCCGCATTTCGCGTGGAATATCCCGCGCTGGCCACTGATCGCCGACATGCCGGTCGAATTTTGGGATCGTGTCATTCACACCAATCTATATGGAACGTTTTTCGGCACCAAGCATGTCATCCCGCACATGGCTAAGCGAAAAACGGGTCACATCATCAATCTTTACGGCGGTGGCGGGGTGAAACCGGGCGGCGCTGGCACATACATGGTGACCAAAGACGGCATCCGCACTTTTTCCCGTTATGTCGCCGAGGAGGTTCGGGATTCGAATATTTGCATTGTGACGTTCTCGCCGCGGGTGCCGATCGCAACCGAAACCGCGCCGGCCGAAGCGCTCAGGCGATTGCCCGGACCGGAAATCTTGGGACAGGGCTTCGTGCTTTGCGCCCAATTACCGATCGAGCAAAGCGGTAAGTGCTTTGCCTATGAGGACGGCAAGCTGGTCAATGAGCTGCCGCGCGAAGGTTAAACTATGACGGTAATCGATGCCGATGCGCATGTGATCGAAAACGAGTCGGCATGGGACTACATGCTTGAATCCGAGCGTCAATTTAGACCGCGGATTGTCGGCGCGACGAGTGGCGAGCCGGCCGTCGATTACTGGTATATCGACGGCCGGCTGATGCCGCGCAGCAACGTCGAGAAAAAGCTTCCGGAGGGGGCCCGGAACATGAGCGATCTGAGTGTCCGGATCACGCACATGGACGAGCTCCACATCGATATCCAAGTGATCTACCCGACGATTTTCATTTTTCCCACTGCGCGGCGCCCCGAGGTCGATCTCGCGATTTGCCGCAGTTACAATCGCTGGATGGCCGGCATCGTCGCCAAAGCGCCGGATCGATTTCGCTGGGTGGTGGTGCCGCCGCTGCTCAACATGGACAGGGTGGCGGAGGAGTTGAAATTCGGCAAGGAGCACGGCGCCTGCGGCGTGTATCTGCGAGGCCTGGAAGCGGATCGCCGCTTGAGCGATCCTTATTTCTTTTCGTTGTACGAAACCGCGACCAGGCTCGATCTGCCGATTTGTGTTCATTCGGCCAACGGCAGCATCGAGTCGCACGATTTTTTTCTGGATGAGCCCGGTTTTTGTAAATTCAAGCTCGCGGTCGTGGGCGCTTTTCATTCGCTCGTCAATGACGGCATTCCCGAGCGGTTTCCTAAATTGCGTATCGGCATTATCGAAGTCAGCGCCCAGTGGATTCCCTACGCGATCCACGATCTGGCGCGGCGTCACGCTCGGCGCGGCAAGAAGCTGAGCGATAACCTGCTCAAAGACAAACGCATTTACGTCACCTGCCAGACCGACGACGATCTCGATTACATTCTCGGTTACGCGGGCGAAGATACTCTCGTTATCGGCACCGACTCCGGCCATTCGGACAACGCCAGCGAGATTGAGGCGCTGCGCAAAATTCGCGACGAAGGCAAAATCCCGGCGGGCGTAATCGACAAGATTCTTGACGATAATCCGCGGGCGCTTTACGGGTTATGAAATCAGAATAGATCCTCCCGCAAAGGCGCAAAGACGCCAAGAAAAAAAGTCGAAGCGCGAAATCCGAAATCCGAAACAAATTCAAATGATCCAAACGCTACAAATTCAAAACGAGCCCCAATCGAATTCGAAGTTTTGGATTTTCCAGGTTTTGTTTGGGTTGCGATTTGTTTCGGATTTCGTGCTTGGGATTTCGGATTTTATTACGGAGGTTTGAAGTGTTGACGATCGATGCGGACGCGCATGTCATCGAATGCGAGAAGACTTGGGACTATTTGGAAGGTGCCGACAAACGTTATCGGCCGGTACCGATTGCGGTCGACATGCCGACGGGCACGACCCAGAATTTCTGGATCATCGGCGGGCGGTTGATCGGTGGGCGCGACAACATCGGCCAGGACACGTCCAAAGAGTCGCGCGAGATGGCCAATATCGACTCGCGCCTCAAGCACATGGACGAGATCGGCACTGGCGTACAGGTGCTCTATCCGACCCTGTTTCTCCGGCCTGTGACGGACAACCCGCGCATCGAGCTGGCGCTTTGCCGCTCGTACAACCGTTGGATGGCCGATATTTGGTCCAAAGAGAGGAAACGTTTGAGATGGGCAGTGCTGCTGCCGCTCATGACCATGGATAAGGCTCTCGACGAATTGCGCTGGTCGCAGGGCAACGGCGCCTGCGCGGTGTTCGTGCGCGGCATCGAAACCCGTCACACGCTGCACGATCCTTATTTTTTTACGCTTTATGAGGAGGCGAGCCGGCTCAATATGCCCATCGGCATTCATTCCGGCATCGGTAACTTCACCGTCAACGAGATGCTTGGCGGCGAGCCGTTCCGCGTTGCCAAGCTGATGGTGATCGGCGGTTTCCATTCGATGATCCTAAACGGGATTCCTGAAAGATTTCCCAATCTGCGCATCGGCGCCATCGAAGTCGCGGCGCAGTGGGTACCTTATATTGTTCACGACCTCAACCTGCGGTTTCCGAAACTCGAAGGCAAAAAAGCGCGGCCGGACGTGCTGACCGGCAGCAAACAACTGTTCGTGGCTTGCCAAACCGACGATGATCTTCCCTATGTGCTCAAGTATGCGGGTGAGAACTGCCTGATGATTGGCTCGGATTACGGTCACGCCGACAATGCCAGCGAACTGCTCGCTCTGGCGAAGCTAAAGGAGAACGGCGACATCGATCCTCAGGTGATCGACAGGATTCTTCACCATAATCCGGCTAAGTTTTACGGCTTGGATC
>JAICHC010000554.1 GCA_025922795.1 Candidatus Binatia bacterium
GGTGCGCTCTGCGTTTGTATGAAATTCCTCGCCAGTGTGCATCGACTTCGCGAACCGGCGACTGGTAAGCTGATCAATTAAAGGCCGGTCCGGGAAATTGATTGAGTCACAAAATGGCAAAGTCGAACCAGCTAACCATCGCTTATTTTTCCATGGAAATCGGACTGCTGTCCGACATGCCGACGTACAGTGGCGGCCTCGGCGTGCTCGCCGGCGATACGATCCGTGCCGCGGCCGATCTCAAAGTGCCGATGATTGGCGTAACTCTGCTCCATCGTAAAGGCTATTTTTACCAACGGCTCGACAGCACCGGCCGCCAGACCGAGGAACCGGTGGATTGGGCGGTGGATAATTTTCTTACGGAATTGCCGGAGCGGGTGTCGGTGACCATCGAGGGCCGTGCGGTTGCTATCCGCGCCTGGAAATACGAGGTCGCCGGTCCGAGGGATTTCTCTGTGGCCGTATACTTTCTCGACAGCGATGTGCCGGAGAATGCCGTCTGGGATCGGACTCTGACGCACTATCTCTACGGCGGCGATCCACACTACCGCCTTTGCCAGGAAGTCATCCTCGGCATCGGCGGCGTGCGCATGCTGCGCGCCTTGGGACATCGAGAGGTTGCGCGCTACCACATGAACGAAGGCCACTCGAGCCTGCTCGCGCTGGAGTTGTTGGATGAAGAGTCTCAAAGCGCGGGCCGGCCGGTGCCGAACCGGGATGACGTTCAAATCGTGCGCGAAAAATGCGTTTTTACGACCCACACGCCGGTGGTCGCCGGCCACGATCAGTTTCCGATGACGCTGGTCAACAAGATTCTCGGCAGACAGGATGTCGAGGACATGAAAGATGTCTTTTGCTGCGGCGATGTTTTGAACCTGACGTTCTTGGCCCTTAACTTGAGCCGCTACGTCAACGGGGTGGCCAAGAAACACGGCGAGATTGCCAGGCTCATGTTTGCCGGTTACGACGTCGATGCGATCACCAACGGCATACATGCGGCGACCTGGGCCGCCGAGCCCCTCGCAGAGCTTTACGATCGTTACATTCCTGGCTGGCACCAGGACAACTCCAGCTTGCGCTCTGCGCTGGGTATCGCCAAGCAGGAGATTTGGCAAGCCCACAGAGTGGCAAAAAGGGCGTTGGTTCAGTCGGTCAATCGCGAAATGAACGCCGGCATGGATGTCGATGTGTTCACCATCGGTTTTGCACGGCGAGCCGCCGCGTACAAGCGGACGGATCTGTTATTCGCAGACAGCGAACGGTTAAGAGCTATCGCTGATCGGTGCGGCGGAATGCAAATCATATACGCCGGCAAAGCCCATCCCCAGGACCAGGCCGGCAAAGAGCAGATTCAAAGAGTGTTCCGCGCCCGTGATCAACTGCGCGACAAAATCAGGATTGCTTATCTGGAAAACTACAGTATGGAAATAGGCAAGATGATGACCGCGGGTGTCGATGTCTGGCTCAACACGCCCTTGCCGCCGATGGAAGCGTCCGGTACCAGCGGCATGAAGGCGGCGGTGAACGGCGTGCCGAGCCTGAGCGTGCTCGACGGCTGGTGGATCGAAGGTTGCATCGAGGGTGTGACCGGCTGGTCTATCGGCCCAGCGGACCGGAAAACGGCTGTCGTTTCGGATCACAGCCAAGATGCCCTTTCGCTCTATGACAAACTGGAGCAGATCATTCTGCCTTTATACTATCACCGCCGCGACGATTACCTCGATGTGATGCGCCACGCGATCGCGCTCAACGGCTCGTTTTTCAACACCCATAGAATGCTCCAGCAGTATGTGCTGAAAGCTTATTTTTGATTTCCATGTCTGCGGAAGATTCATGAACTCGATGTTGTGGAGCATGCTCCTGTGGGTCGCCGACTTCGGGGAAAGCGCCGGCCGGTGACTCTGTGGCTACAATTTGCAGCGCTGGCGGGTATCATCGTTTTCGCCGGATCAAATCTTTCGAAGTACGGCGACGTTATCGCGGAAAAGACCGGGATGGGCCGGACCTGGGTCGGCGTCATTCTCATGGCTTCCGTGACCTCGCTCCCCGAGCTGATCACCGGCGTCAGCTCGATTGTGATTTTCAATCTGGCGGACCTGGCGGTGGGGAATGTTCTCGGCGCTTGCATGTTCAATATGTTGACCATTGCGTTGCTCGACGTGCTGAGCGGACCGACGCCAATTTCCACGAGAGCGAACCAAGGACAGGTTCTTGCGGCTGGCTTCGGCGTGCTGATGCTCGGCGTGGCGGCGATCAGCATTGCGGCGAGTGCAAGTATGCCGGAGATTGGCTGGATCGGCTGGAATAGCGTCGCCTTCTTTCTCATCTACGCAGTTTCCATGCGCACGGTTTTTCTATTCGAAAGAAGACGAATCGCAGAATTGGTGCATGAAAGGGTCGAGGCGGCGCGCTACGTTTCCGTGTCGTTGGGCAAGGCCTATCGCAACTATGCCGTGAACGCCGCGCTGGTTATCGGCGCCGCCACATACCTGCCCTATCTCGGGGACCAGATCGCCACCGTGACCGGGCTAGGCGGCACCTTTATCGGTACTACTTTGATTGCGTTGACCACGACTCTCCCGGAGCTCGTCGTGTCGATCTCGGCCCTGAGGATCGATGCCGCGGACTTAGTCTACGGCAATCTGCTCGGCAGCAATCTTTTTAATCTAGCGATCCTGGCGATAGACGATCTACTTTACCTTAAGGGGTCGCTGTTGTTCGACGTAGCGCAAAGCCACGTGGTGAGCGCCAACGCTGCCATGGCCATGACGGCGGTCGCTGTGATCGGTTTAACTTATCGCGCCAGCAAGAAGCGCTTTCTTTTTGCCTGGGACTCGCTGGCTATCGTCATGGTTTATTTGTACGCAGTCTCGATGATCTATCTGCTGTCTTAACGTCGAGGAGGATCATTTTATGCCCGACTGGCTTTGGTTCGTTGCATTTTTTATCGTTTATATAGCGTTGATGCGCTGGGTGCTGCCGCGTTTGGGCGTGCCCACGTGAATGTCAGGCTCCTGCGACGTCGGGTCCCGACGTGACAGCGCCGACAAGAAGTCAAATGAAGATCCTGGTGCTTAACTGCGGCAGCTCGACGCTCAAGTTTCAACTGATCGACGCTGATGCGGTGGCGCCTTCGGCCGCCAGCCCATCCAAGCTGGCCGGCGGGATCGTCGATAGAATCGGCGCCCATGCGAGTTATCGCTTCACTGCCGGCGATCGCCCTGCCAAGGAGGGCGCACAGCCGATACGCGATCACGAGCAGGCAGTACGGGCCGTAATCGAATGGCTGAATTCCATCGCCGCACTTCCCCGACCGGATGCGGTCGGCCATCGCGTGGTGCACGGCGGTGATCGGTTTGCCA
>JAICHC010000555.1 GCA_025922795.1 Candidatus Binatia bacterium
CCGGTCCGGCGCGACTCGCCCTCGGACTCGTCACGGGAATTCTCTTCGGCTTTATTCTACAAAAAGCTCAGGTGACGAAGTATCAGAAGATCGTGGCGTTCTTCCGCTGGAGCGACTTAACGGTGCAGAAAGTCATGTTCGCCGCGATACTTGTCGGCATGGTCGGCGTTTACGTGATGCACGAATTCGGTTGGGTCAATCTTCATATCAAGCCGACCTTGCTCGGCGCCAATATTCTCGGTGGCCTGATCTTCGGAGCGGGAATGTTGCTCCTGGGGTTTTGACCCGGCACCTGTGCCGCGGCCTTCGGCGAAGGCCGTTTAGATGGTTTATTTCGCGGGATTCTCGGAATTCTGATCGGCGCCGGTCTGTATTCGGAAGTGTATCCGTTGATTCAGGATAATTTTCTCAAGCTGGGCGATTACGGCAAACTGACCTTTCCGACTGTGCTCGGTGTCGATCCCTGGTTTGTGATCGTGCCATTCGTGATTATCGTCAGTGGCATTCTTTTCTTGATGGAGCGGATCGACAAGCAAAGAGGCGAAGCTACGCGAATGAGGTGAATCCGAAACATTAATGTAAACAAATTTGAGGAGGAGAAAATGCACCACAAGAAAATAATCGTGACCATGATAGCTGGCGCGGTGGTTATGTCAGCGAGTCCGTTGTGGGCGGCTACGCAGGACATGACAAAACAGAAGATCCAAACGCAGACCAAAGATCAGGAGCGGATCTATGGTAGCGAGCTCATGACGGACAAAGAACGCAGCGCGTATCGCGACCGTATGCGCAGCGCAAAAACCGAGCAGGAGCGGGAGAAGATCCGCGCAGAGCACCACGACCGCATGCTTGCGCGCGCCAAAGAACGGGGAGTGAAGATGCCCGACGAGCCGCCAGTAAAGGGTGGCGGGATGGGACCCGGACGCGGCATGGGGCCCGGCTCAGGTGGCATGGGACCTGGCGGCGGAATGGGGCCCGGTGGCGGTGCCGGAAAGGGCGGCGGCTCGGGACGCTGAGCAGAAAGAGAGCAGCCAGCTGGGAGCGCTGCCAATTCCAAAAGCGCAACCGGTAGGCGGCGTGACATCCCACACAGCGCGCGGTGATGGTGCTAGCTCGGTTATTCTGTTCGATGATGCGTGAGTTTTGTCGTCGAAAACTCGGAAGGAAGGCCGTTCTGATGGAGCAAAGGTGCTGCGCATGGCCACAATCAAACGGCACATTGACAAGTCCAGGAACGTATGGTGGTGAAGACCTATAAAGAAACCGAGGTTACTCTGGTTGACCGCAGTGGCCTGACTTACCCCACGCTGGTTGGGCGCAATTTTCTGCAGGGCCATTTTATCGTCGATCCGTCGATCAATTACAAAACCTCGCCACAGTGCCGTGGGCCGGGAAAATGAATGCGCGGCAAGTTTATATACTATGCGCGGCACTCGTCATCGCTTCCCTAAGTTTCTTTGCATACAAGCACCTCGTGCTCGGTTTTCCTCTTCAGCCTCATGCTGAGGTGGAAGCCTGGGATATTGAGGTTGGCATTCGCTTTGAAAGTCGAGGTGAGCCGGTCAAGGTAGCGCTGTTACTGCCACGCAAGAACAACGCTTATGCCATTTTAGAAGAACAGTTCATCTCCGGCGGTTACGGGCTTAGCACGCAGGCCGAAGATGAACATCGCGTCGCGATCTGGTCGCTGCGTCAGGCTTCGGGGGGGCAGTCTCTCTATTACCGAGCGGTGGTTCGCCCGGCGCCCGCTGCCGATAGCGCGAGTATCAAGCGGCCGCCAAAAACGTCGAAGCCGCGCTTCGAGGGCGCGTCACGAGCGGCGGCCGATGCACTGGTTGCCGATGTGTATTCGCGGTCGGCCGATGTTGAGAGCATGGTGACAGAGCTGATCCGGCGCGTCGGCCAGTCCCCTGGTGGCGGCCAAGGCATGTCGCTGCTGATCGGTGATCAAGCGACCGCTTCACGCAAGGCCGACGTCACGGCGCGTCTCCTGGCATTGGCGGACATTACTGCGCGGCCGGTTCACGGCATCCGCTTGCAGTCGCTGGTGCGCGACGCGCCGATCGTCCACTGGTTGGAGGTCTATCACGACGGTTCCTGGCAAACCTATGATTTGGACACGGGCCAGCGCCGTGTTCCGAAGGAGTATCTGCCGTGGTGGCGCGGGACAGGGTCGCTGGTGAATTTAAGCGGCGGAAGCAAGCTTTCCACGAGGGTCTCCGTGACCCTCAATAAGCAATCGGCGCTGCTTGCGGCGGCCGCGCATGAGAAAAGCTCTCGCCCGGCCTTGTTCGAGTTTTCGCCGCTGGTCCTGCCGATCGCCTCCCAAGCGGTCTATCACGTCCTGCTGGTTGTACCGGTGGGCGTGCTCATCCTCGTCATCATGCGCAATCTGATCGGCGTCAAGACCTTCGGCACCTTCATGCCGGTTTTGATCGCGTTGGCGTTTAGAGAGACCCGTCTGGTTTCGGGCATCATCCTCTTTTGCCTGTTGGTCAGCGCGGGACTGGCTATGCGCTTTTATCTCGAACAATTGAGACTTCTCGTCGTGCCGCGCCTGGCGGCGGTTTTGATCGTCGTGCTCCACCTGATGTTTCTGCTGGATTTGTTGAGTTACAAGTTCGGGCTGCAGCCGGGGTTGTCGGTGACGCTGTTTCCCATGGTGATCATGACGATGACCATCGAGCGCATGTCAGTCGTGTGGGAAGAGCGCGGCCCGAGCGAAACTCTCAAGCAGGGACTCGGCAGTCTCGCCGTAGCCTCGCTCGCCTATGTGGCGATGAACTTTGACTATCTGCAGCATCTATTCTTTGTCTTTCCCGAGCTGATCCTCTGCGTGCTTGCGGCGACGATCCTGCTCGGACGCTACATCGGCTACCGGCTGCTCGAGCTCAAGCGCTTTAAGGTTTTGGCAACGCAAGGAGCCTGAGCGATTGATGTGAACGGTTATGATGTTTGGAGATTTAAACAAATTACTCCGGCTCGGGGTGCTGGGGATCAACGGGCGCAACGGTCAATATCTGCTGCGCTATAACCGGCGCCAACTCTATCCGCTCGTCGATGATAAGGTCCAGACCAAGCGACTCGCGGAAAAATTTGGCATGGCGGTGCCGGAGACCTACGGTGTTGTCGAAATTCACCGGCAGATCCGCGATCTGCCTGCCCTGCTCGCCGAACACCCTGACTTCGTCGTGAAACCGTCGCGCGGCAGCGGCGGCGGCGGGATTTGGGTTATCGTTGGCAGGACGAAGAATGGTTATAAGAAGCGACCGGGGCCATCGTCGGCACCGATGAGTTGGCGCATCATGTCGCCAACATTCTGAGCGGCATGTACAGCCTGGGCGGGCAGAGCGACGCAGCG
>JAICHC010000556.1 GCA_025922795.1 Candidatus Binatia bacterium
AATAATTTCCCGTGCTAAGTCCACAGCAGCACGCCGCGGTGATCGTCATGCGCCTGCGGACGCGAGCGAGCGCCCTTTCGATTTTTTCCAATTCATCTTTGTACTCATTGGGCGGCCTATAAGGCCCCATTGACGCGCTCGGAAGGGCTTGCCCGACAGACGCCAGCTATTTCGCGTGTCTGCATTAGCAATAAACTCCTTACTAAATATGCCCGCGTGCGTCCTGTAGCTTCTTATACCAATCGGGAACGCTAAACTCGTCGACGCGGTAACTCGGACGATAACCCTTGATGTCGAGAATCGGCGTGCCATCGAAAAAATCCAAGCCCGCCACTTTTAGAAGCCGACCTTGCCGTCCAAGAAAACGGACCAGCGTGAGCCCGATCGGGTTGGGCCTTGTCGGTGAATCCAGCGCGAAGACGCCGAGCAGGGGAAGCTCGTCTAGGTTAAAACCTCTATTGACCAACCGTCGAGGCTTGACTTGCAAAGGGCCGATCTGATCGGGTCTGAGCCGGTCAAAATACGCAAGCACAAAAAGATGGGAATAACCGTCGATGCCTTCCAGGGCTGGCTCAACCTCGGGATAGAGTTCCAGCTCACCTTCGAGATCTTTGCCTTCCGCGCGAATATCGGCATCGGAAAATTGTGCTTTGATCTGGCCAATGGGCTTAAAAGCGATTTCAGACATAATCTCCTCCGGTGGCCGCGGTTTCGCGCACGCCTATGACTCGTTAGTTCGCCGCGATCCAGCCCGTCTCTCGGGTAATCTTCCCCAGATCTTGTCGGTCTTTTTGGGTTGGCAGCGCCTCTTGCAAGTGGCGGGTATAAGCCTCCTCGCCGAGAGCTTCGCCGGTCACGCTAATGCGCTTACCTTTGTGTTCGCCGATGCCGCGCCGGAACTTAATGTCCGGGACATAAAGTTTAGGCTGCTCTTCGCCGACCTCCTTGTTAAGTAGCTCGACCAGCCCCTGAGTTTCTTTATAGTAAAGCTCGCGGGCTCCCTCATTGACGCTTTGGGGGTCTTTTAGCGGACCGGCGTCGTCTTCGTTGAACCGCCCTTTCAGTCCCCATTGATAAGCATTGCCCGCTCCTCGAGAGCGCTCGTGGCCGAATAGATCAAAGCAGACCGGCAGCCAGCGGTTCAGCACCTTCTGTAAAATTGCAACAGGAACTTTCCCTGCCCGCAGGATTCTCTGCAAGCCGGAAAGACCGGTGAGAAGATGAAAAGACTCTTCGTTCAACATCGGTCCCATGCTGCCGCTCAGCGGTTCGAATCCCGAGTGGCTGAGCATTTTGAGCTGATACATGCCGTCGCGATCGACAAATGCGGTAAACGTAAAGAAATCGATCCAGTCCTCAACCGGCTCGTTGAAAGCGCCGAGCAGCCGTTCCTTTTTATCGGCGCGCCGCTCCAGAAGCTTACGCGCCTCGGCCTTGCCGTCGGCGCCAAAATAGCGCACCAAGAGATAGCTCATCTGCCAGCCGTGGCGCATCTCTTCGGCGTTGATCCTGACGATGCTGCGCAGATCCTTTTCGCTAGGAGCGGAATCCAGAAGCTTGCGCTGCAATTCTACAGAAGCGAACTCGGTGTCTCCCTGAATCGCAATGAGCCTGAGAAGCAGGTCTTTGACTTCGGGTCGTGATATTTCGCTGGGATCGCGCCACTTCGACGCGCCGCTAAACTCGCCGAACTCGATCTCCGCGTGCTTCGGCTCGGCAAACCTCTCGGTGAACTCGTAGCCCTCCAGCACGGAAGAGAAGAGCCGGGTGTCGTAATTAATATCTTTCTGCCAGGTTTGAAAGATATCTTTCCAGTCGTCGAACGTTTCGATCCTCTTAGTTTCCATGTTAACCTCCACAGTTTAAAGGCGCCGCAAGGCACGTGTCATCGGCGACATTTGCAAATCTTTGGTTCTTTCATCCTGAAAAAATCTCTCATCGCGCTCGCAAGCGTTCCGGCCCGCTACTTCGGTTTGACCACTTGGAACTGCCGCATCATCTCATGGTCTTCATGTTCGAGAATGTGGCAATGGTAGGGATACTTGCCGACGAAATCTGCGAAACGGGCGATGATCCTTGTGACTTCTCCAGGCATCGACCGAAAAGTGTCTTTCCATCCCGCTTCGTTAGGCTCGGGCGCCCCGGGTCGCGTTCCCGGCAAAGTCAGTGGCAAGAAAGATCCCGGCTGCGCCGGATCCGGTTGCAGTTTCTGCCGATCGAGTATCTGAAACTGCACCAGGTGGAGATGTATGGGATGAACGTCGGGCGAGAGATTAAAAAAGCTCCAGACTTCGGTGCTGCCCAACTCAGGATACTCGGTAATGTCATCCCAGCCCAGGCGATTGATCAGCCAGCGAAATCCCGGCTCCGTACACTTGGGATTCTCATCCACCATTTCAAGGTTGAATTGCCTAAATTTCGCCGCGGCATCTTCTCGCAAGCGTGGCAGCGCTTCAAGCCTGCTTGGTAGAACGCTGTCGTCACCGGTCGAGCCACGTACGCGAAACTGCATGACGTCTCGTACGACTCCTTCTCCTGCCGTTCCAGGAAAAGGCGCGGGAGCGCTGTTTACCAGATGGACTTCTCCCGTTCTTCTGGAAAAGTCCACGATCACATCCGCGCGTTCGGCGGCGGTCAAAGTAATTTCTTTGAGCTCCACCGGCTCTGGTAAAAACCCCCCGTCGGTGCCGATCTGGTAGAAAGGCTGTCCGGAATCGAACGCAAGCGTATAGGTGCGCGAGTTGGAGCCGTTGACGATTCGCAGGCGGTATTTTCTCGGTCTCACTTCCAGGTAGGGCCAGACCTGCCCGTTCACTAGATTTGCCGCGCCGAAGAACTCCTCCTCCCAATGCTCCGGATAGTGCAGCGACCCGTCGGGCTCGAAGGATCGATCTTGAATCAGCAGCGGCACCTCGTACGGCCCGCGCGGCAAGTTGAGCGTCGGCTCGGACCCGTCGCGGATCAAGTACAAACCCGCAAGCCCCATGTAGACGTTAAGTCGGGTGATGCCGAGCGCATGATCATGGTACCAAAGAGCAGATCCGTTCTGAGCGTTGGGGTATTCGTAAGTCGCCGACTGCCCCGGCAAGAGAGTCGCTTCAGGATAGCCGTCGCTTTCCGGCGACACGTGGGCGCCGTGCAGGTGGACCACCGCCTGAGGTTGGGGATGGGCTCGGCCGTCGCGGTAAGCGTGCGGGCCATGCAAACAAGCATCGACGCGGAGACGGTGGCTTGCCGGAAGGCGATTGCCCCAACGAACCGTCACGGGCTGATTTCGTGAAACCTCTATCGTCGGCCCGGGATAACTGCCGTTATAGCCCCATACGGCAGTCCGGCCGAGGTCCCGGTGAAGCACCTTGG
>JAICHC010000557.1 GCA_025922795.1 Candidatus Binatia bacterium
GCTTCAATACAAAAAGCGCTACGTTCCGCCGGGTTGACACTAGACGATCCCAAACGGCCTTAAGACTCTCAGCCCCTCGTTTGCCGTCGTGACGTTTTGTCTCTGGCGTACGACGCCTCCGGTCGTAACGCGCCGCCTGACTCTTACAGCACGCTTGGTCCGTGAAGTCCTACTGAACGGCCCACAAGGCCTCGTAACAAGTCGCAGAACCGACGGGCAAGGCCAGATCCCATTGGGACCACGCCATAGAAAATCTATAGGGCGCGCGTTTATTGCTTTTCCCTGGCTGTTGAAATAACCAGAACATTCAGGAAACAGGAGGCTTACGATGGCTGAAACGAACGTTGCCGATGCTTTGGTCGAATATTTAAGCTCACGAGGCGTGCGGAATATTTTCGGCGTGCTCGCCCATACTTCCTTCGCCATTGGCGATGCCATCGCCAAGCGGCCGCACATGCGTTTCATCAACGCGCAGCACGAGGGCGGCGCCGGAAACATGGCGCTCGGCTACGCGCGCGAGACCAAGCAGCCCGCGGTCTGTTTGGTCTCGGCGGGCGGGGGCGCAACCAATATCGTGACGCCAGTAGCGCAAGCCTACAAAGAGTCTGTGCCCCTTTTCGTCATCTCGTCGGACATCGATACTGCCGCCTCGGCGAAGGGGGCGTTCTCGTCGTTTCACGGCATGGAGCACGTGCGGCTGTTTCAACCGATCACCAAGCAGAGTGTCAAGCTCGAAAGGGTCGAAGAGCTCGGCTCTCTGCTCGATTCGCTCTTTCATCAAACTACGCGAGGCAGACAGGGGCCGGTTTTTCTTATCGTGCCGGAAGATTTGCAGCACGCCCATCTGCCCGAGCCACTGAGCTTCACGCCGAGTGCCGAACCCATCGCGCCGGCGATGGATACCCGTGCCGCGCAGTCGGCAGTAGATCTTTTGCTTCAAGCAAAAACCCCGGTAGTCCTGGCCGGCACCGGCGTCGACTGGGCCGGCGCAAGGGACGAACTTCGCGAGCTGGCCGAGCTGTTATCGCTGCCGGTTGCTGTGAGCTATACGGCCAAAGGCGTTTTCCCCGAGAACCACCCGCTCGCGCTCGGCTGTCTTGGGTTCGGGAGCCGCCCCTATTCGCGCAAATTTTTCCAAGAGGCCGACTTGATTCTCGCCCTCGGCGCAACGTTCAGCGAAGGCACGACCATGCGATTCGGCCACGAGATCATTCCTGAGAAGGCCAAGGTCGTTCAGATCGATACGGATCCCGATGAGTTGGGACGCAACTACCCGACGGCGTTGTCAATCCAAGCCGACGCTAAAATCGCTTTGCGCGGGATTATCGACGAAGTCAAAAAACGCCAGCCGAAGGCCACAGCAAGTGGCGAAAGAGCCCTAGCGATCCAGCAAGCCAGGCAGGCCTGGAGAAACGAGGTCGAACAGAACCCGGCCAACAATGGCTTGACCTATGCTTCGGTGATGAGCGCGCTCAACGACCTGCTCACCGGCAACGAAATTCTCACGACTTCGGGCATGACGGGCGACACCTTGCGCGGCATCGACGCAGTCAACCCGATCATTCACGCCGGCGAGTTCCGCGCCATCGGCACCGCGCTGGCGACCGCCATGGGCGTCAAGCTCGGCCGTCCCGACGCCCGCGTGATCTGCGTCACCGGCGACGGCTCATTCATGATGGAACAGCAAGAGCTCGCCACCGCGACTTATCACAAAATCCCGGTATTCGTCCTGGTCCTACGCAACAACGCCTACGGCGGCATGAAACGCGACCAGATGAAAACCTACCAAGGCCGCGTCATCGGCACCGAGCTCTTCATCCCCGATTTGCCTAAGCTCGCGGAACTTTACGGCGCCAAAGGCTTCAGCGTGACGCGCAAAGAAGAGCTGAAGCCGGTATTTCAACAAGCGCTGGCGTCAGATGAGTTTGTCGTGGTGGATGTGAAGTTGGATTAGCCGCCGAACGTTTCAACGGCCAGATTCTTGTCCTGTTTGCGCGATCCTACTTCGGAAAGATTTTGAGCTTCTCTGGAGGCAGGCGGATGTAAACGTTGCTTCCGGGCTCGAACTGTTGGTTCACTCCTGCGGTCTTGGCAGACATTTTGTGCCGTTAGCGTACCGTAGCAATTCAGTGCAGCCGTTGTTTCTTCTAGGTGAAGCGTTTGCTGCTATTGAGCCGGCGTGATCATGCGACTCACGCCGCTTTGAACGTCGAGGTTACGTTCTGGTGCCCGCCGTTTTCTTTCATTTCTTCCTCGTAATAGAGTCCGAGCGCCTGGAGCACCGGCAGGTCTTGGATTGAAAACAGCACTGCATCGGCGCTCGCCGATGCATTCGCGTGTTCGTGCAGGGTCCAGGGCGGAATGGCGAGGATGTCGCCCTTCTGCCAATCGAACCGCTGTCCGTCGATCACGGTAAAACCGGAGCCCTGCACAACGTGGTAAACCGCGCTTCCGGTGTGACGATGCGCTGTGGTGTGCTCGCCAGGCCGTAACAGCTGGATCATGCAGGCCATGGTCGGCAAAACCGGTCCGCCGGTTTGCGGATTGCGGTACTCAAGCAAGACGCCATCGTGAGCGCTGCCTTCATGTTCCCGCAAAGAGTTCAGTGCCTGCGACGCTTGCTCCCAGGAGTAAAGCAGCAATGGTGAGGATTGACCTTTCTCTTTGACCCATGTCGGCGTGATATGCGCGTGACCGTACATTTGTCTGGAAGCGTTGGCCGGTCGGCTGGCCGGCACTTGGGGCGACGAATAGAATTGAAAGAACATCGCTTCGAGCGAGGCGATCAGTGGAATATCCAAACCGTCCATCCAAACGACCCGCTCTTTGGTCTCGTTGCCGTGGTCATGCCATGCCCAGCTCGGCGTCAAAATCAAATCTCCCGGCGCCATATAGACGCGCTCGCCGTCGACGGCGGTGTATGCTCCGGTGCCTTCGATGATGAAACGGATTGCCGTCGGCGTGTGCCGGTGCGCGCGCGCAACTTCGCCCGGCAGGAGAATCTGCACAGCCGCGATCAAATTGTTCGTCGTCGCCCACCGGCCGCCGAGCCCAGGATTGAAAAGCTGCAGCGCGCGGCGTTCGTCACCCACCGGGACCGCGCGAGCCGATTCCTCGACGATCGATTCGGTCACCGACCACGGCCACATATGCGGGATCATTTTGGGCTGGGGATGCGGCGTCATCTGACTCGCCAGCTCCCACAAGCCGTACATATTGTTGGCGTGCATGCGGTCATGGAAGGCCACGCGAAACGCGTCCGCTTCCGATCTTATTTCTGGTTTAGCCGTCATACTGACCTCCAAAAAAACCGGCCGGATCGATGCAGAAAATACAGCTTCAGCAAGCCCGCCC
>JAICHC010000558.1 GCA_025922795.1 Candidatus Binatia bacterium
AGGGATGTTGGGTTTCAATTCGATGGCTAGCAACGCTGCGGAATCAGTGAAGCTCAATCCGTTGCGCCTTGCCTACAGCGCCATTACGGTCAACCAGGCGATTCCATGGATCAGCTTGGAGGCGGGCCATTTCAAAAAGCACGGCATCGATATCGAGCTGATCCACGCCAGCAGTATCACCGCGCTGCAGGCGCTGCTGGCTGGGGAGGTGATGATCGTGCAATCGGCGACGGATGGCGCCGTGAGTTCCAATCTTAGCGGCGCCGATACCCTTTTTATGGGGGCGATTCTCGACAAACCGCTCTACAGCTTTATCGTCGATTCCAAGATTAAAACGCCGCAAGATCTAAAGGGCAAGAGAGTAGGCGTCACCCGATTCGGCGCGACCCCGGATGCTCTGGCAAGGGCCATGCTCAAAACCTGGGGGTTGGATCCGTCTACGGATGTCTCGATGATTCAACTCAATGAGATGGGCCTGTTGGTGCAAGGATTGGTCAACGGCGTGATCGATGCCGCGCCGATATCGATCCCCAACAACATCCGGGCGAAAAATCTCGGATTCATCGAGTTATTTGACATGACGAAGATTGGCAAAACCTATATCACCGGCACGGTGGTCACGAGAAAACGTTTCATCGATGGGCAGCGCGATCTCGCCAAGCGTTTCATGCGTGCCTTCCTCGAGGGCATGAAGACCTATCGGGAAGACGAAGAGTTCGCTATCAAAGTGATTCAGAAATGGACGCGCGCAAAACATAGAGATGAAGTGAAGGAGGCCTATGCCTTACAGGCCAAGAACATGCTGCGAGTTCCGCGCACATCCTTAGAGGGCGTGAGGACCATCCTTGAGGGCCTCGACAAAATGCCGGCGGCTAAGAGTGCCGACCCGCGTCGTTTTATCGATTTTACGATCCTCGATGAACTAGAGAAAGAAGGATTTTTTAAAAACTTGTACAAGAATTAACCTCTTGTCCTGATGTATGACTGGAGGTGCGAGTGGCTTTGGAACTGTACTGGGGGAGCGGCAGTCCGTTTGCCTGGCGCGTCTTGTTGACGTTGGAAGTGAAACGTCTCACCTATCAATCAAACCTTTTGGAGTTCTCGAAAGGTGAACACAAGGCGTCCGGCTTTCTTAAACTCAATCCGCGCGGCAAGGTGCCTGTGCTGAAAGATGATGAATTCGTCGTGAGCGAATCGCTTGCGATCATGGCGTATCTGGACAAAAGATATCCCGAGCCGCCGCTGTTTGGAACGTCGCCACAAGAAACCGGTCTGATCTGGCGCGCGATCCTGGAAATGGAGACTTATATCGTTAGTGCTGGCGATAAACTCGTTCGGCCGCTCTTTTTCGGTCAAGGTCTCAACGAAACCGATAAAATTCATGAAGCGGCAGCAACAATTTCGCGAGAGTTCAAGCGCATCGATACGGAGCTTGAGGGGACGACTTGGCTAATTGGAAAACAACTCTCCGCAGCCGACATTAGCCTCTTCCCATTGATTCAAATGATCGTACGAGCCGCCGGCAAAGATGCAGCCAAGCCATTCAATTTCGAGCTTCTGCCGCTGGATAAAAGTTTTCCGCATATCACTGCATGGGTGAAACGAATCGAAGCGCTTACCGGCTATGAGCGCACATATCCGCCGCATTGGAGATAAGTAGATATGATTGAGAAAAGCGGAACCCGATGAAGAGTCGTCTCTGAGCCGCTGTAATCACCCCAAGGCTTTTCTTCAGTACTCGAAAGAAAAGTTTGCTGTGACTGCTGCCGTGTTAATCAGCAGCAGCCACAGGGATCACAATGCTGCGTTTCAGATCCAGGAGCCAAGTGGTTACTTGCCAGGCTGCGATACCGTTCGCAGATAGGGCTTGTGCGTTTTGAAGCCCTGCGGGTATTTTTTCTTGGCTTCCTCATCCGAAACGGATGTCGGAATTATAACATCATCGCCGGGCTTCCAATTGACCGGCGTCGCCACCGTGTGCTTGACGCTGAGTTGCAGCGAGTCGAGCAGACGCAGCACTTCATCGAAGTTGCGGCCGCTGGCCATCGGATAGATCAGCATCGCCTTGACCTTCTTGTCGGGCCCGATGAGAAATACGTTGCGGACAGTCTGGTTGTCCGCCGCGGTGCGTTTGCCGGGGGTCTCGCTGGCCGGGAGCATGTCATAAAGTTTGGCGACGTTTAACTCCGGGTCGGCGATCATCGGGTAGTTCGGCGCGTGCCCCTGCGTCTCCTGAATGTCTTTAACCCACCCCTGGTGATCAGTTAGCGGATCGGCGCTCAGTCCGATGATCTTGCAGTTGCGCCTATCGAACTCGGGCTTGAGTTTGGCCATATAGCCGAGCTCGGTGGTGCAGACCGGCGTAAAATCCTTCGGATGGGAAAATAGGATCGCCCAGTTATCGCCGATCCATTCATGAAAATTAATTTTCCCTTGGGTGGTCTCCGCCGTAAAATCCGGCGCAATATCGTTAATTCGAACCGCCATAATTATTCTCCTTTCGTGATAGTTTTACTGGCATACAGCTATCGCGTGTACGGGTCTCAGTCAATGCTTTTGGAGAACATTGCCGGTTATAAACCTGCGCTTAACAATCAGATAATAATATCCTGAGACGTACCGTGGGGGAGTTAGTCCACCTTTTCGGCGATCGATCTTCTCTCCAGGAGCTAGTCCTAAGAAGTCTCGAGTTTGCCTGCCTTCCGTTGCCTTGATGAATGCAGCACGTCAACCAATCGTCCCGTAGCAGCCAATTTCCCCTGGCAGTTTCCCAGGACGGCCAATCAGCCGTATCTTGTTCCCAATCGGCAAATGCGGCTTCATCGCACCAGTGTGGCAACTTCTGCATGGCTTCTCTACGAGGCGCAGCCGGCACCAACGCTCTGATCGCTTGATTGTCGCGCCAGATCGCCAACGTCCAGAACGCAAGCCCTCGTGTTTTTCTCACTCTGGCGCCGAGATTGCCCGGGGTCCTTTTCGGTTGTCTGATCGATCGCCTGGTGTACCAAAGGAAGCCAGGGAAAAAACGCAAAGAACGCAAGTGAAGCCGGGTGACGCAGATAATTGCCATACTAGAATTCTAGACATGTCTGATTAGCGTGCGTGTTCGAAAAAGAAGACTGCTTTTCGCGAGCCCGAGCGTTTCCTTTAGGCACTTAGAAGCTCAAAAGCAAATCACACAAATTTTAGGAGAGAAGTCTGTAAAGCAATGGGTCTGGTAGCGCCTCCTGGGCAACTTCACTAATTATAAAATAAACTACCCCTACTATGGAGGCCGCAACCAGTATAGATTTTGCCGCGCTGACCTCGCCGGATGCCAGCAGGTATAGCACCACAAAAAGTCCGATGCTCGG
>JAICHC010000559.1 GCA_025922795.1 Candidatus Binatia bacterium
ACCCGGTAATGGAACCGTATTGGCATCAACGATCTCGTCCCCGGTGGAGATCAATGCCACCCGCGGTTGCCTAAAAACCGAAATCGTAGAAATGCCGATGCCGGTCAACGCGCCCAAGTCATGCGCGCGCAAGCGCCTGCCCCGTCTAAAAACCAGCTCGCCTTTTCTGATATCGTCGCCCACTTGAATGACGTTTTGCCAGGGCGAAACGCCGCGATGAATTTCGACGAGGCCGGCTGCGGTTTCATCGGTGTACTCGACCATCACGACCGCATCGCTCTTCGGCGGCATCATGCCGCCGGTTGAAATGCGTAGCGCTTGGCCGCTCGCCAGCGGCTGGTCCGCCGCTTTGCCCATTTCTACGACACCGGCCAGTTTCAGATAGGCAGGCAAGCTCTGACTGGCGCCGAAGGTATCCTTCGCTATGACGGCGTATCCATCCATCGCCGCCCGGTGAAAATGCGGCAGATCGACGGCCGAGTATAGATCCTCGGCCAGGACACGCGCGCGGGCCTTAATCGACGGGATTTCTTCGGCCGCCACGGGCTCGACCGCAAGCAACAGCCGCAACGCTTCCTGGGGCGCCAAAACCTTGAAAAAAGTCTGAGCCATATTCCATGCGGATCATAGGCAGAACAGTGTGCGGAATCAAATCTAAGCTGCGGCCGCCGTGCTTGACAGCCCGGCCGCTTAGGCAGAAAATCACGCCCGCATGCATCGGGAGCTTTCATCACGGAGTGACAACCGACATGCAGCGGACGATTAAAAGGGTTTGTACGCGTCCGATCGACGATTCGGTTAGAACTCCTCGGACGCATGAAGGGAGCCTATGGAGAAGCCTGTCAACCTCTCAATCGCGGCAACCTCAAAGCGCGTCGACATCGCTCATGTCGTCGGCTTCACGTTTTTCAACAATGTCGAGCTACCGCGCCGATCGCGGCTCGACATTGCTATGGGCTGGCGCGACTCCGAGCTTGGCGGCACCGGCCCGGCGCTGCTCGTCGGCAAAAAACGATATACCTTCGGCTTCGGCAACCCCGTGGGACTTTCGGCGATGGCATATCGCGGCCGGGGTTTTTATGAAAGGAAAATTCCCCTGCGCGCCATAGGGGTATTCCCGACCTGGGACCGGCTGATCTTCGCCGTGCGCAAAGACACCGGTCTGGAAAATATCGAAGATATTAAGAAGCACAGATATCCACTGCGGATCTCGACCCGACGGCGCGGCAAACTGCAAACCACACTCTACGCCATCGAAGAAGTGCTCAAGGCATACGGCCTGTCGCTTCGACAGATCGAGAATTGGGGCGGCAAGGTCATGGAAGCGGCATCGCCGAGCAGCGATGATCGCAAAAACCATATCGAGTCCGGTCAGGCCGACGCAGTTTTCGACGAAGGCGTAAAAAGCTGGGGGAGTTTGGCCCTCGACGCGGGCATGCGCTTCTTGCCGATCGACGACAATGCCGCGCGCCATATGAAAAACATCGGCTTTCCGAGCGCCATGCTCACACGCCAGCACTATGCGAAACTGGAACGCGATATTTCGTGCATCGATTTCAGCGGCTGGACGTTTTTTTGTCACGCTGACTTGGCAGCGCCAATCGCCTACAACATGGCTCGGGCCGTCGACCTCTGCCACCAGCATATTCCGGTCGATCATTTCGACAAGCGTCCAATGACGATCCACGAGTTCTGCCGCGGCGGCGAAGCCGGGCAGTTGAATATTCCGTTGCACCGCGGCGCAAAAAAATACTTTCGCGAGAAGGGCTATCTCTAGCGATGGCAAGAAGATCATGGGGGGTTCCAACGGTTTCAGCTGTTGCAATTGTTCCAGGGGTTGCGGAAACGATTGGAGCTTATGCAACTGTTGAAACGTTTGGAACGCCATTTTTCGATCCAGAAAAGGATTTCGTCATGACCAACAAACCGCGCATTACCCTCGGCTTGCCCGATCATCCGCGCTGCCGTGCGATGATCGACGGCAAAGTCGGCGTCGAAGGCTATGATCTGGAAATCGACCCGAACTTCACGACTTCCGGCGAGCGCCACTATAAATATCTGCATGGCCAATGGGATGTCGGCGAGGTTTCGGCGGCAAGCTTGCTCCGCGCCATGGAGAACGGACAACCGCTGCTCGCGATTCCGGTCTTTTTCGAGCGCGGTCCGCGCCAGCGCAACATCTACCACTGTGAAGGCAAACTAAAGCATCCTGCGGACCTCAAAGGGACAAAGTTCGGCTGCTTTCGTTACGGCGCCACCGCCGTCGTCTGGGCCCGCGGTTACCTGCTCGACGCGCACGATGTCAAGACCACCGACATGCAATGGTTCGTTTCCGGGCGCGAAGTCTTTATCGGTCATGAGCTGCCGGTCAAGGTACAGCGCATCGAACCGCCGCCGCCCTTTGGAGGAGAGAAGCTCGTGCTTTCAAAGATGCTGAGCGAGGGTGAATTGCACGGCGCGGTGGTTCCCGGGGACAACGGCTATGCGGGTTTTTTTGGCGGTGGTGAGACGCCGACGATGATGTCGGCTTATCGAGGCGTCAAACCGCTCTTCGACAACGATCAGGAAATCATCGAGTATGTGAAGAAGACCGGCATTAACCCAATTATGCACGTCCTCTCGATCCGACGTGAACTCGGCGAACGCTATCCTGACTTGCCCGCGAAACTCACCCGCGCCTTCATGGAAGCGCGCGATGTCGGCGCGCAATATATGTCCGCCGAGGAAATTGACGGTTATAAAAAAGAACGTGACGTTCTCGGCGAAGATCCCTACGCCTACGTCCTGGGTGAAAACGAAAAGCGCGCGCTCGCCGCACTCAATCGCTATCAGATCGAGCAGGGCCTGATGAAAACCATGTTACCGATCGATCAGCTGATCGTCGGCCACGTTTGAGAGAGCGAGCCATTTAATCGCGGCGAGTTGAATGTGCCGCTCTTAACGCTTGGAACGGCTGGAACATTACCTCGCCAGAATACGCAGCGACCCAAAATGCAGCTATGGCCAATTGAACGCAGCACTCCCCTCCCGGGCGGCTACATGGGGAAAATTCTCCGCGTCGATCTCACGAGCGGTGCGCTGAAGGATGAAAATTTGCCCGAAGAGCCGATCTTGAGAAAATTCATCGGCGGGCAAGCGCTGGCGTCCTATATTTTGCTGAAAGAGCTGCCGCTCGACGCCACGCCCTTCGCCCCCGAAAACAGGGTCGTGATGATGACCGGACCGCTCACCGGCAACGGTTTCACTCCCGGCGGCACGAAGATGACCGCTGTCTATCTGAGCCCGCTCACAAACAATACTCTGGGCCGCGGAGCAACTAGCGGATACTGGGGAACCTATCTCAAGGCC
>JAICHC010000560.1 GCA_025922795.1 Candidatus Binatia bacterium
CGCCGAGAAAATAGGCGCCGAGAATCGCCATCGAAATGACGATCACCGGAGCCGCGGTGCATTCGAGGCCAACCGCGACGCCGGTGATGATATTGGTTGCGGGGCCGGTCTGCGACGCCTCGGCGATCTCTTTCACCGGGCGGTATTTGTACTCGGTGTAATACTGGGTGATGTAAACAAACGCCTGCGCCATCAAGATGCCGATAACCCCGCAGAGAAAGAAATAGATCCAGGCCGAGGTCGCTTCGGGATACTTGGCGGGATCCACTTGCAGCAGGTAATAGCTTGCTGCCAAAAAGCCCAGAGCCGCCAAAATGCTGGTCACATAGTATCCGCGATTGAGCGCTCTCATCGGATCTTCATCTTCCCGACATCTGACGATCATGACGCCGACGATCGACGCCAGGAGTCCGAAGGCGCGCGCCACCAGCGGGAAGAGAATTCCCTTGAGGCCGAAAAACGGGTACAGACCGACGCCGAGAATCATCGCGCCGATATTTTCTGCGGCGGTGGATTCGAACAGATCGGCGCCGCGGCCTGCGCAGTCGCCCACGTTATCGCCGACCAGATCCGCAATCACGGCGGGGTTGCGCGGATCGTCTTCCGGTATGCCGGCTTCGACTTTGCCGACCAGATCCGCGCCGACGTCGGCGGCCTTGGTGTAAATGCCGCCGCCCAGCTGCGCGAAAAGTGCGACGAAGGAGGCGCCAAATCCGAATCCGACGATGGTAAACGGGATCTTCTGCGGATCTTGGCCGAGCACTTCCAGAAGCGCGAATAGCCCGCCGACTCCCAGCAGACTCATGGCAACCACGAACAGACCGGACACAGCACCGCCGCGTATAGCGATTCGCAATCCGTCGTTGAGACTCGACCGAACCGCCGCCGCGGTGCGAATATTCGCGCGAATTGAAACCCACATGCCGACATAACCCGCAATCACTGAGCAAAGGGCGCCGAGAACGAAAGAGAACGTCGTCCAGAAGGCCATCTGCACCGGCGGCACCGGATCCGCCGGGCTCGGCGTGCGGAAATACGCATAGAGCACAAATATCAGCGCTGCCAGAACGGCTGAGAAACTGATGATCGTCCGATTCTGCCGCGAAAGAAACGCCTCAGCGCCTTCTTTAATGGCATTGGAAATCTCCTGCATTCTCGGCGTGCCGGTATCGCGTTGCATCACGTAGCGTGCCAGATAGACCGCAAAGGCCAACGACAAAAAGCTAATCACAATGACAAACGAGAGCATTACTCCTCCTCATCCCTTTACATGGCTATGCTTAAAAGCTTTCGCGGCTTGCACCCAATCTGCTGCCGCGGATTTCAAATACTGATCATAGGTCGATAGCGCGTCACCACGAAGTGTACGAAGGGCACGAACGATCAGACATTTTGAAGTTCTTAGATTCGTGTTCTTAGCGTACTCCGTAATGCATTGCCCGTGTCAATTGAATTGCGGATCTGCCGCGCTAGGTTCTGGGTCATTCTGGCCGGCGCCATATATATGCGATGCCGATGCTGAGCACATAAAGCAGCATCATCGGAACGGCGAGAAGGCTCTGGTTGATGACATCGGGCGTCGGTGTCAACATCGCCGCGATGATAAAGATGATAACGAACGCGTAACGGAAGGATCGCAGCATGAAACGGTAGTCCCAGATACCGACACGCACGAGAAAAAATGTAAAAACCGGCAGCTCGAACGCCGCACTGAAGGCCAGAACCATACGAAAGAAAAAAGTAAAATATTCGCCGATCCGGATCGCGGGGTTGACCCCCATGGTTTCGTACTGCTCGAGAAAGTACTTGAAAGCGACCGGCAGGACGATTCGATAACAAAAAAAAGCACCCGATACGAAAAAAAAAGTGGCGCACAAGACAAACGGCACAACCCATTTCCGTTCCCGGCGCGACAGGCCCGGCGCGATAAAGCGCCAGATCTGGTAAAAGATCACCGGGGACGAAAAAAGCACACCGGCTGCGAGCGCGACTTTGATTTCAACGAAAAACGCTTCGGTGACACTGGTGCCGATGAGATTTTGACCCGGCTGTAAATGTTGGCGCAGCGGCGCCACGACAAACCCGAAAATCGCATCGGCGAAAAAATAACTGACGCCTGAGGCGAGGACGATGGCCAAAATTGATTTTAGTATACAGCCACGGAGCTCCTCGAGATGCTCCGTGAGAGTCATATTGGAATCGCTCGCCACAATTCACTATCACAGACCGAAATCGCAAAAAAGGGGAAGGTTACGATCCCTTCCCCTTTTTTCTGGCTCAACCTATTAGGAGTATTCAACTCTACTTGGTCTTTGCCTCGTCTTTCTTCTCCTCAGCCTTTTCCGGCATCGGAGCCGCATCTTTAGCTGGCTCACTCGGCGTCGCAGGAGGAGCCGGCTCCGCAGGTGCTGCAGGTGCAGGCGGTGGTGGCGGCGGAGCGGGTTCTTCTTGCTTGCCACACCCCATTATCGTAAGAGATAAAGCGAAAAGCGTGATCACCGACAACGAAACGAATTTCTTTCCCATCCTTGATTCACCTCCTTTCCCGTCACACGTAGAAAATTCTTGCTATGATTGATTCGGTATCGCACAACTCATTTGGATATTCAAGCGTGCCGGCGCTACGACCCGGGAGCCCATTTCTGCTCTTCACCAATGAAAAGGCTTCTGCCAAAGCACTGTTCGCGCCGGTTACTCCCGGCGTCTCCTGAGCCGCGACTGTCGCAAAGCGATTCTCGCCGCCCCGTGCGCGGACGAAGATCTAAATTAATGAATCATCAGAGTTTCGGAAGGTCCGGCGATCCGAGCATGGCCCAGCACGCGGCGACTGGCAAAATTTGCTCAGTCCTATCGCTTGCAGATCCAGCGGATGGCATCGTTCAAAACTCACATGAAATGTGATAAGTTGTGGACAACTTAATTCGAGCGGGGCGCGTACAGCCAAAAGTAGCGGAGCCCAGCGAATTGCCCATTTTTGCAGCGGCAAAAATCGTTTCGGTTCAAGCCTTTGCGAGTCGGCCCATAGCGGAAATTTTTACCGGCGTAAACGCGTGGCATGGACGGAATCCAGGTGGGCAGTACGAAAACCGTCGAAAGGATCGCCGGTGCTTACTCAGTTTCAGCGCCGATTAATCACGAGTTGCTTTCATTGACTCGACCCACTGACGATGGTAAACAACACTGAACAAGTTTTTTGGGGGGAACTTCCTTGATCGTTCATACTTCAGCTATCAAAAGACACCGTCAAAGCTTGAAGAAGCGCGCAGGCAACATTGAAACCAAATCGAAGCTCCGGACTCTGATCAAAAGGGCACGCCAGGCGATCGACGCAAAAAATC
>JAICHC010000561.1 GCA_025922795.1 Candidatus Binatia bacterium
AGGCCGCGGAGTTGTCCATCGGCCATATCCGGCGGCAAAAACCCGCCAGGCCTCAGGTATCATCTTTAGTCGGTGAAATGAACAACGATCTTGTGGCGGCCGAGATTCAGCTGAACGACATGCTGCGAATCGCCGACAATTACGAGTTCGAAGCCATCGATCAAAATGGTCATGATATTCTCACGCGAAAAACCAATGTGGCTAACGCCGTCATTCGGGTGGTCAGCAAGGCGATGGAAATCGTCGGTGGTGCAGGTTTTTATCGCCGCTTCGGTTTGGAGCGGCTGTTCCGCGACGTTCAGGGCGCGCGCTATCATCCGCTGCCGGAAAGCGATCAGGCGAAGTTTTCGGGCGAATATCTATTGCGGGACTGACGCCTATCGCGCCGGGCGGGATTTTTTAACCGCAAAGAACGCAATGAAACAAGAAATCGGAATATTTCCCGCTAAGGCGCAAAGGCAAGAACGAAGATGAGCCGAACTTGGCGACTTTGCGTCTTGGCGGAACATCTGAATCCGAGGCGAAATCTTCTGGAATCAACGTTGCCCGCTTCGGGGGTCAAAGGGGAATCCGCTAGGCACCTGCTCGGAGGCTACCGTAGAGGCGCTCGGGGGTAACGAGAACCAGGTTTCGTTCTTCATTCCGCATTTGTTGAGCAAATTCCTCATCGGTACCCTTGGGAGCCCGGCCCATCGCAACGTAGAGTTCCTTCAGGCGCTTGATATGTTCTTTCGTGTCTTGCCAAGGCTCGACGGACGCAGGACCCTCGACGGTGACGTAGCGCCGGGTGTCGAGCTTGATGACGGTGACGGTCGCGCGGCCTGTCCGTTCGATGTTTTTCACCTTCACGGTGTACCCCCGCGACGCGAACCCGACCTTGCCATCCAGCACGGCCGTCGAGACGACAGTCGCCTGCGCGCGCCCCTTCGGCGTGACGCTGATCGCAACGCCGGTGTGGTTCTCTTGCAACAGCGGGAGTGCTTCCTTCCATTCCATCTAATCGTTCCTCCAAATGTTGAATTATCGTCGGCTCAACCCGACAAACTCGGCACCTATAACGCTGCCGGTGGCGGTGAGTCAAGCCGGAAGAGCTTTTAGCCCAGGTTAGACTTTTACATGCGCGGTGCGCTGCCGGGCGATCTATTTTCTATTCTCGAGCGAAAGTGGGTGATTGGCTCGCGTGACGAACTCCGCCAGCTCGCGATCGAATCGCTGCGTGTCTTCCCAAAACGGCATGTGACCGACAGCGCCATAGAAAGAAGTCCGCGCGTGTGAGATCACCCGGGCGGTGTACTGGGCCACGGTTAGGAGCGCGACCCGGTCCTCTCGGCCGTGGCTCACAAGCACCGGCACGACGATTTTTTTGAGCGCGTCCTCGTAGTGCTCGGGCCGTTTTAGCAGGTGGCCGCGGATTTGCGCCGGCACAATCATGTTGTAGGCCAGCATGGTTTGCAGTTGGTCCGCAGGCAAAGGTTTCGCGGTGCAGAATTTCAAAAATGCAATCGTGTTCTCAATATTTTCCGCGAGATCTTCCGACGCCATCTTCCGCACCGCGGGAGTTGCCGGCCCGAGGGTCTCTCCATCGACTTTGAGGAACGCCGCGACGAAGTTGATGCCGGCGATATCTTTATCGCCGTACTCCATCAGATATTCGGCAATGATCCGTCCGCCGTACGACCAACCAACCAGCACCGGTTTTGTGACCGCGGTTGCGTCCATTACGGCCTTCAGCTCGGCCGCCCAACGCTTGTGATCGCGATAGAAAACCGCGTCCAACGGTTTGTCCGAGCTCCCGTGACCGCGCGCGTCATAAGTAATCAGACGAAAAGATTTTGCTAACGCGCCGCCGAATTGGCGCGACCAGGAAAGATGACTTTGTGAAAAGCCATGGATCAGTAGAATCTCGGCGCCGTTGGGATTTCCCCACTCTTGCACCGCGATCGACAGGCCGTCCGGCGTTTGAACTTTAAAGGTCTTAACCGGCGGCGCCGGGGCTTGAGTTTGACTCAGCGCCGGGATTGATAGCAAGGCGCAGCACACAAGGATCGCCCACGCGCAGTTTACCGGTTTAACCCGTTGCATCTGCAAGCCATCCTCCTCATTTAAAAATTTCCGGGAGAAAAAACCGCCCTTGGATCAAACGGCCCGTCGAGAGAAATTTGGCTGTATTCTTAAAAGTAGCCGACGAGCCGCCCCAGGGTCAGGGCCGCCAGCCAGCTGGCCAGCGATATGCCGGCGGCGAGCCGGAAACGCGGCGGCGGCTTCCAGTGGCCGGATGTCCTTTCGGAAAAATCGGCTTGCGATGGTATGCGGAACGCGAAGGCATTGAACGCACCGAAGCCGACGAAAATCATCTTGGCTATGAACAGATTGGAGGCAACATACTCGCTGGCGCGGGTGATGAACAGCAGCGCTCCGAAAACGATCGCCAGAACAGCGCCGGCGCCGGCACTGCGTGTCAGCATTCCCCAAAGCGGCGGGAGCGGAACCGAACGCCAAGCGCCGAGAAGACGGAGATCCAACGGTACGATCGAGCCGACCAGAAGCGCGACCCCTAGGATGTGCGCGGCGTTGACCAGTGGATAGCTCCAAACCGAGTTGCGAAGCGCCGCCGCGAGCGCCGTCGCTTCCAGCGCGGCGGCCCATTCGTCGATCATTAGCACGCCGCCGGCGGCTGCTCAGGACTCGCGGTCCGGATATAGATCGTAGCTCTTGCCGTCGATCACCACGCGCTCGGCTTTCATCAACCGCTGTCCCTTTTTGGCAGATCGATGGCCGTGCGCAGTGATGATTTGCCCCTTGCTCAGCAGCTTCGGCGTGAGTTTCGCATTCTCGTTGCGCCACGGCTGCCCCACCTCGACCACCCATTGCTCGCCCTTGACGTTCAGCGTCACCTCGCCGTGAGGATTGCCCAGCCGCACCGCCGTAATCTCGCCGGTGAGCTCGAACTCCTCGGCGGTTGCCCAGCCCCAGCCATGATGCGCCGATGCTGCCTGCGGGAAGAAAACTGCCGCGGCCAGCACGCACAGCGCCAACCGTATTGGTCTTGATAATGAGTTCATTGCCAATCTCCCAGATCGCCGTTTGATTGATATTAAAGGTTAAAATCGTGAAGTGCTACGGCAAGCAAATCCACAGTGAGTCACTTACTAAAGAGTTCGTTAGTTAGTAGACCTACTGGGACGAAGGGGCGAGTCGTGGAAAGCGCAGGCATCAGGACTCAAAGGACGCTTTCGCACCCACGCCCAAAATTAAGCACTCGGGGCGTGGCTCGGGGGGTGGCCGATGACGCCCAGACGCTTTGCCTGGGGTTGGAATGAGTCGTCCCTTCG
>JAICHC010000562.1 GCA_025922795.1 Candidatus Binatia bacterium
AACAGAAAGATGGTCGTGGGTGTCTTTGTTTACGTAGTTTAGCATTATGGAGTGCTTTTCTTTTATGTTGAAGATGCCTTGGGCTTGCTTGTTTCGGTCGGATCGAATTTGCCCCAGGATCGTGAGAGCAACCTGATCGTCTATGTTCTGCTGCGTGAGTTGGAGGCATTTAACGGTATTGCCATCTTTGCAACCAATCTGGCCGCAAACTTCGACCGCGCCTTTGAACGCCGTATCCGGACTCATGTGCTTTTCGAGATGCCCGGCGCGGAAGAGCGTGCGCGGATCTGGCAGCTGCAAATTCACCCGAACAAGACCCCCCTGGCACCGGACGTTGATTTCCGCCAGCTCGCCGAACGTTACGTGATGAGCGGTGGCGATATTAAAAACGCCGTCATCAAAGGGGCCGCTGCAGCGGCGGCCGAACCGGGCGCAGATCACAGCAAGCGCATATTCCACCGCCATTTCGAGAGCGCGGCGCAAGACGTGCTCGCGGCAAAGACGATCATGCGGCAGTCGCTCTTCGCCGACGCAGGGATCACGGTAGCGAGTCCCGTGAGCATGGGGCAAATGATGGAGGCGCGTTCGCGGACCGCAATACTGGTGGCACTTGCGCTGGCCGGCAGCGCGTTCATTGCCGCGCTTGTGGCCTTGGCCTTGGTCCTTTTACGCTAATATGAGCGTCTGCATCGAGCGTGCTTCCCAAGCATACGAAGATAAGAACAAACCTAAGGCGGCAAAGCCGCAACCCAAAATAGTTTAGCCACAAAGACCCTAACGTAGCACCGGCACGATTCAAATCCCCGTAGTGCCGATCACTCCGTCGAGGGACTGGCGTATCGCGCGCGCCCACGGAGTGATTTCGTGGGTCCATCGCTGGCTTCGTTGTGCTCGGAGGTAAACGAGTGCGGCGCGCAGGCGCGCGCGCTGGCTCGCCGTGAGATGAATCGGCCGGCGCGCCTTTTTGGCGCTGATTTGCTCCTCGAAAAATTCCCGCAGCGCGAGCCAATGCGGCCAGGCGCGGGCGCCAAAGTGTTGCTTGATGATTCGCGCCCAACTTGCTTCGGCATCGTAGGTTTCCGGCGCAGCGGCGTAGTCGAAGCAAGTCGCCAGCGGGATCAAGCTCAACTCCGCTTGGAGCATCGGATTATTGAGATAGCCGTAGACGCACTCCGCCAAATTCGGATCACGTCCTAGCAGCGGTCCGATGTGAAGCTCATCGCTCATAGTGAGATCGTTGACCGGATAGTTGTCCCACAGCAGCAGCGGGCGCTGCACTCGATTGGCGATGCGGCGCGCATGAGCGCGCGAAAGCTTCTCGCACACAACTGCCGGGCCGGTCCAAAAGCACGCAACATCGGCGGGAAGGTAACGCGCCAAAGTTTCCAGGAAATGCGCTTCGAAGCGGCCGAAGACACGCTCGAGCAAACGATCTTCGCTATAATAGGATGGGCATATCCACCACTCGATATTCTTCCACGAGGCCGGTTGTGTCGAGCGGATGCGGTCGAGCCAATTGCCTTCGGCGCGCGCCAGACTGTTTCGGAAAGCACGCCGGTCGCGGTCGACGGTCAGGCGCGACGGAATATCATCGAAGAGCACCGCGAAAGTTCTGATGCCGGCGTCGTAGAAACGCTGGGCTTTTTGCAGCAGGTGCTGAATCGGCTGGGGGTCGGAAAAGCACAAACCTTCGCCGGGATGAAAGCCGTAGACAAAGTCGATCCGGCTCTGTTGGGCGCGCCGGATCAACCGGTTCAGTTTTTTCCAGAGGTCGTTAGGATAAGGCTTGCGCCATAATTGACGGTGGTAAGGATCATCCTTGGGCGCATAAAGATAGGTATTCATGCCGCGGGCGGCGCCCAGCTCAAATAGCGCTGCGCGCTGGGCCATCGACCAGGGCGCGCCGAAGAATCCCTCAACCACGCCGCGGCGCTGAAATGTCAACGGTATTGCCATGAGGCGATAATCTCGCACAGGGTTAACGAACGGACAAGCTTTGCCGGCGGTTCAGTGCGAGCGCACGAGAGAGATTTTAGGGGGAGGAAGATCTTCAGTTGGAATGCAGATCAGTAAGGATTTTTCATTTTGAAATTTCCGAGGCGCTCAACTTTTGTGAGAGATCTTGATCCGGCCGAATCACGCCAGGTTTACTTGCCAACCCGCGCGTCATTACGTAGGATCAAATCGATGTCTCTGGACCATGAAGCCATGCTTGACTGAAGTGATCGGCGCAGTGATTTTGACCCTGTGGCTTGCGCCGAAGGCGCAGGGCGCAGCCAGCGAAGCGAAAGACATGGTGCGCGTTGCTACCGGAGTTTTCTTGATGGGCAGTAACGATGGGCCCGATGATGAACGGCCGCAGCACAAGGTCGATCTCGGCGCGTTTTTAATCGATCGAGTCAAGGTGACCAACGGCGCCTTCGCGCTATTTCTCAATGCCGTCGGCCCGCATGGCCCGCGCGGCGAAAATTACTTCGACGTCGATGACAATGACGCGCGCATTCACCGGCGCGACGGCAAGTGGCAGGCGGACCCCGGTCATGAACATCATCCCGTGGTGGAGGTTTCGTGGCCCGGCGCGCTCGCCTATTGCGCATGGCTCGGCAAACGCTTGCCGACCGAAGCGGAGTGGGAGAAGGCGGCGCGCGGTACGGACGGGCGGAAATATCCCTGGGGAAACGAAGCGCCGGACCACACGCGCGCGCACTTCGGTGCCGGTTGGAACGACCTGCGCCCGGTCGGCAGCTTGGCCAAAGGCGCAAGCCCCTATGGCGCTCTCGACATGGCCGGGAATGGTTGGGAGTGGGTGAGCAGCGCCTACCGGCCTTACCCCTATCAGTCGAGCGATGGCCGCGAAAATTTGACGGCGCAGCAGGTACGCGGCACGAGAGGCGGCGGTCATGATTCGCGGCCCAGCGAATTGACGACCTCTCATCGGGGCCGCCACGTATCGCGCAACCCGCGCGGCGGGCACCACAACATCAGTTTGCGTTGCGCGCGCTGAACTCCTCGGACTGCCTTTTTCATGTCATTTTACCTCTTAATACAAGGCATTCTGATCGGGCTCGTGGTAGCGGTGCCGGTCGGGCCGCTCGGTTTACTGTGCATCAATCGTGCGTTAATGCTGGGGCCAACTTGCGGGCTGTTTTCCGGCTTGGGGGTGGCAACCGCCGATGCTCTCGCCGCGGGTATCGCCGCTCTCGGTATTACGTTGATCTCCGGCTTATTGAGCGAATATCAGCTGCTGCTGCGTTTGCTCGGCGGCGCCTTCCTTTGTTTTCTCGGATACAAAATTTGCATTGCCGAGCCGGCTAATCAGGGCGCGACCGTG
>JAICHC010000563.1 GCA_025922795.1 Candidatus Binatia bacterium
AGCGCGCGCAACTTGCCGCTGATGCCGCAGCGCAGCGTGAAAAGGTCTTTGAGCATCAAACCAAGCGGAATTTTGTGCTCGGGAAATTTTTGTTCACCGATATTGCGTACGCCGTATTTCTCCTTACTTTCTTTCAGCACGTAGACGACGTTGCCGCCGCCGGCTTCCTTCTCGCCGTAGGTATAGCCGCCGGCGGCAGCGGCTTGTTTTCGGGCTTTGTCTGAGATCTCTTCGGAAAAACCGAAGTCGAGTGCGTCCACGGGGCAAGCCTGCACGCAGAAGGGTTGTTTGTCCTCGCTGATGCGGTCGCTGCACATGGTGCACTTGCTGGCTTTGCCGGTAATGTCGTCCTTGGTGATGACTTCCCAAGGACAGGCGTGAATGCAGTACTCGCAGCCGATGCAGGCCTCTTTGTCGATGACGACCGGGCCTTCTTCATACTTGGTGATCGCTTCGACCGGACAGACGGCGGCGCAGGCGGCAAAACTACAGTGCATGCAACTGTTCCGCCCCCAAAACGGCGCCATCCCTTCGAGCACCGGCGGCTCCATGGTGATCCAATTGGTCGGTGATAATTCATAAACACTCGTGCGATCATGATCATTCCAGTCTTTGCACGCCTGCACGCAGTGGCGGCAGCCGATACATTTGGTCGCGTCGAATAGGATACTTCTGGGCTTGCCGTCTTTCAGGCGAGCCGTGGGCACGAGATTGCCATAGTCCTGAGTCAAGGTCTCAGCGGGGTTCTTGGCCATTCAACGTCCTTTCAAAATCACAGACGTTCTATGAGCGGTGGTTTATCACTTAACTTTTGCGGGCGTCAAACGATCCGCACTCCGATCCGCGTGGCGACGGGGGTGAATGATCGCGGTCAAGGGCTCTTGTTTTTTATCGCTGGGAACGAATAGCATGAGTTGCTTGCGCTCGTAGTAGCACGATAGGAGGTGGCAAATGTCTTCAGGAACATGGCGTGGGACGGTTGGCGTCGTTAAGCCGACCTATGGCTCCGGGTCGCTCGTTGAGTTCATTCGGCTGCTCCCCGAAGGCGTGGGTTGCATTCCGATGTACGCCGGCATCAAAGAACATTCCGAACGCGGCTATCTTGGCGCACTCGAGACTTATAATGCCAAAGTCGCCGAGCTTGCCGAGATCGGCGTCGATCTCATTCATCCCGAGGGAGGCCCGCCGTTCATGGTGCGCGGTCACAAAGCCGAGCAAGAGATCGTCGGCGGCTGGGAATCGAAGTATAAAATTCCGATCTTCACTTCCGGCATGTCGCAGACCGAAGCGCTGCGCGCCTTGAGGATCAAAAAATTCGTCGGCTGCACGTACTTTAACGACGCCAAACTCAACTCTCTGTTTGCGCGCTATTTCAGCGATGCCGGTCTGGACGTGTTGGGGATGGAGGGAATGGATACGACACCGTACGAAGCCGACAAGATCTCCAGCGACACCATCTACCAGCATCTGAAAGTGTCATTCAATAAACATCCGACGGCGCAAGGTATTTATTTGCTCGGCTCCGGCGCCTGGCAAGTGAAAGATATCGTCGCGGTGGAAAACGATCTGGGAGTTCCCGTGGTTCATCCTGTCGCCGCGCGGGTGTGGTATGTGCAGAAGAAGCTGCGGGTGAGGAATCCGATCAAGGGCGCGAGCCGGTTGTTGGAGGAAATGCCATAAAGTTCTGGGTCTAGCGTCTCGTGTTTGGAGTCGTTTTGATGTTTCTTGCGGGTCTAAGCCGTCCGAGAAAGTCTCTTTAATCGCGATTAGTCGAGTTGGCTCCAGTCGGAGAATTCCTCCAAGCCGAGTTTCTCCAGTGTGTCTTTGAAAGGTCTGCCTGTGCGCTCGTGCCTGCCCGAGAGCCTGTAATATTGCCAGATCATATCGGGCAGCCATTTGGCGATGCTGAAGCCTTGATATTTGCCGTCGGGGATTGGCTCCAAAAATCTTGGCCCGACGTCTTGCCAGTCGAAATCGGCGACCCAGCCGCGCTGAGTGGCAAACAGGCTCTGTAAGATCATACTACGATGGCCGGCGGCCAGCGCTTGGTCCATGCTAAAGTTCCATCCGGTGATGGCGTTGAAGGCATCGACGATGCTGTTGAGACCATCCGGCTTGTGACTCTCTTGGGCGAACCAGCAGCCGCCGAAGATGCCGGTAAATTGGCGATACTGCTCGGAGAGAACGTGGGACCAGACCCAACCCTCGGGGTTATCCATTTCCAGCGGTCCCCATTTCTCTTTGTCGCGCAAGTCGGGCGGTGGATTCTTCGACCCTCCGCCTTGTGGCTTCATCCCGCCGCTGGCGACGAGTTCGCGCAGCATTTGACCGAGCAGGGGGCGCCATTCGTGCATCGCCGGCGTGCCGCCTTTGGTGTGGACCGCCCATTTGGGCGCGTCGCCGCCGAGGGCTTCGGCGAGTTGTTTGGGTCCGTCAGCGAGCAGATTGCCGAGCCAACCTTCGCGGCGCGCGGCCATGTCCAAGAGCTTGTCGACAGCTTCGACGTTGCCCCATTCCAGTCTCAAGCCGTCGGTCCGGTCCGGACCAAGCACGCCTTTTTCCCACGCTTCAAAGGCGACCCCAGCACCGCAGGAAAAATGGCTGCACTCGATACCCAGGTTGTTGATCTTCTCGGCGAGATAGAGCACGGCATTGCCCTTGATGCCGAGATTAAAAAAAGTGTCGAGCCATTCGCCACCTGCGTTGAAATGAACTACGGTGCCCTTGAATTTGCCTTCGCCGAGCTTGGCATCCCACGGACACAGGCGCGCGCATTGGAAGCAGGGGCGCAGGACCACGTCGTTCTGATCAAAGCCGTGGATATGCGCCGGATTCAAATCGGTGCTGCGCCAATTCAGATTGTTCAAAGCGCCCCAAGCCTCGCCGTGGCCGTATTTGGTCTTCTTTTTCTTGACATCGTGCTGCTGCAAAACATTGCGCCAGCGCAAGCCGGCGTCTGCCAGCTTGGTTTTGTCACGGTAACTCGGCCGTAGACTGCCGCAAACGATGATGGCTTTGAGTTTCTTCGCGCCGAGAACGGCGCCGCCGCTGTGGGCGGCGAAATGATTGTAATCATTGGCGAGCATGGCGGCGCGGTTTAAATTTTCACCCGCGGGGCCGATGCACAGCACCCTTGAGTCGCGCTCCCCGACGATCTCACGCAAGCGGTTCTCGGTGTCGCGGGTGCCGAGGCCCCAGAGCTGTGCCGCATCGCGCAGCTCCGGCTTGCCGTCTTTGATGTAGAGATAGACGGGTTTCGCCGATGCGCCCTGGAGAATAATACCGTCATAGCCCGCGGCTTTGAGATAGGTTCCCCAGTATCCGCTAGTC
>JAICHC010000564.1 GCA_025922795.1 Candidatus Binatia bacterium
CAGGCAAGTGAGGCGTCGAGCACGTAGCGGAAAAAAACCCCCAGGAAAACTATGGCCACCATGAGGGCGAGTAGAAACATCGCCCACCATTCGAGGATGGTGATGAGTCGGCTGAAAAGTCGTTCCATGGCCGGCGCAGTTTCGGGGTCCCGAGCTTCGAGTCGCTAGATGGGAATCCGATTATAAGACCCGAAACTCGAAACCTAACTCGAAACGGGTTTTAAGACTATCGGAGCGACTGGACGAGCTTGATGAGTTCAGCCCCGCCCGCTACTTCCTTCCCAAAGTCTTCATAAATGGCGGTCGAAGCCTTGATGAAAGCGTCCTTATCCACCTCATTGGCTTTCATGGGCGGTGCGAGTTTATCCATCAGGTCTTTATCCAGACGCTCGCCTTGTGATCGAGCAAAGTCTCCTATCTCCCGGCCGATCTTGGAAAGTGTGGCCTGGATGTCGCTGGGTAGTTTCTTCCAGAACTCCTCGCCGACCACGATGTACGCAGGGGTATAGACGTGTCCACTGAGCGAAAGAAATTTTTGGACCTCCTGAAACTTGGCGGAGGCAATTTGCGGAAACGGATTTTCCTGTCCGTCCATGACTCCGGACTGAAGGGCCGAATAGACTTCAGCGAAAGGCATTGGAGATGGATTGGCTCCGTAGGTCTTGAACATCTTTACCCGCCACACGCCGCCGGGGACTCTAAGTTTGATTCCTTTCAGGTCCTCGGGCTTCACGATCGGTCTCACATTGTTGGTGATGTGGCGAAATCCGTTCTCCCATACTCCCAAAACCCTGACTCCTTTTGCCGGCAGGCCGCCGAAGAGCTGGTCCTGGACCTGTTTGTTCTCAGCGACCTTCTTCATGTGAGATCGGCTTACGATGATGTAGGGCATCTCGAAGACGCCGAATTTAGCATCTACGGTGCTCATGACCGTCGAGGGCGCCACCATCTCCGGGGCGCCGACTTTGATGCCTCTCATCATTTGCTCGTCGCTGCCGAGCTGGCTCGAGTGGAAGACCTTGATCTCCACCTTCCCTTTTAAGGCCGAGTTGACCCTCTTGGCGTACTCGTCAGCCATGAGGGCAAAGATCGAGCTAGGGCCCGGAAATCCCACGTGGCCAAGCCTAATAGTCACGGTCTGCGCCCATGACAACTGCGTCAACAAAACGGATAAGGTCAGTACGACAATACCGACAGATAGACGCTTCATAGGTTCTCCTTTCCGATCCTGCCTCTCCTTCGAGCGGAGAGGATTAAAGGTGAAGGTGAAGAATACCCCTCATTCTGTGCTTCTCCCGCAACAAGGGGGGAAGGAACAATTCGCCGCACAACAAAGTCACTCACGAAACAGCTGTCCTGCCAGTGTCATTCATGGTCACCGATTTCTCGTGCGTGCCTCATTGAGTAAGCTCTCAGCTCTGCTGATGTTGAATACGCCGCAGCTGCAGAAGCGCGTCATTGTACGGGCGGCTTCGGCGGGGGTTCGCCGGTTTTCTTTGACCCAATCCATCATCTTTTTAGCCAAACCGGCTGACACCATGCCGTGACCGCACATGGTCGAAAGTTCCAGTACGGTGGCATCCGGCAGCTTGTCGACTCGGCCGCAAAATCCCAGGGAATATTCGACACTGTGTCGAACGATCCCGGCGTCGCGGCAGCAACGCGCCGCTTCGTCGAGGGGCGCGCTGATGTTGACCGAGATGCCCAGGTCGGCTTCGCGCAAGTCATCGACGAAAGCCTTCATGTTTTCATAGTTGTCAAAAACTGCCGCCGCGGTCGTGTGGCCGTCGATGCCGGCGATGACTTCCTCCGGATCGGCAAGTTGGTTGCGCCTCCAGTGTGCCGTCGGATTCAGGTTCTGTTTCGGTCGCAGCATGCCGCCTTTGGTCGCATCGCCGATGTTCACCGGATGATGCTTCAACGCGAGGCGCAGGAAGGTACGATACTTTTCGATCAGACCTTCGTCGTTGATACCTCGGGTCGCCATCGCGAAGACGATGAAGTCATCGACGACCGGCGCTGGGTCAGGTGGCTTCTGGACGGCGTAATGCTCGCTGTAACGGTGCAGCGTGTTCGTCATCGCAATTCCGCGGTAACTTTCCCCAGTCCCAAGTTAGTCTTTCCGCGATACGTGGGATAGCCCTCTTTGTCCAAGATCTCTTTTAACGGCTCTTCTCCTGCCCCGTTGCAGCGCGTCGAAACCCCAATGCTGATCACCGTCTCCACTTCGCGGGAAAGCTCTCGGATTTTCTTGAGGACGGCAGGTACCTCCTCCAGTTTAATTTTGATCTCGACAATAGCTGAGAGAATTTTCTCGTTGAGAATTTCCGGCCTGAGAAGACCGCGCGTAGGATCGGTCATTAATGATGTGACCGGATTGTTGTGTTCAAATTCTGCGCCCAATTTGGCGAGTCCTTCGGTGACGCGCTCGATGTCGCGAAACCGCGCGCCGACTCCCGGCCGGCCGAACTCGATAACAAAGCCTGCTTCGCCTTCTTTTACCCTGCCGGTGACGTCATTGGTCTTCACCTCTGCGGTTCCTCGTCCGTGAATGCCCGTCGATTCATGCGGCACCTGCGGGTCGGAAAACGCGCGGCGGACGATCCGCGGCCACGCCAACTCCTCCGGTGCGATCGCGTCGGTGGGGCAGATGTCCGGCTCGGGGTCGAAGCGGAAGCGGAAAAATTTGGCGGTCTTGCGGATTGCGCGCACCAGCGTCGGATTCAAATGCTCTTTCGACATGCCGCGGTAGCAGGTGAAACACTCGACGCATTCGTCCGAGTTGACGCGCGCCCGGTTGCTGGAGGGATCGATGTAGATCGCGCCCATGGGGCAGACCGATAAGCAATTGCCGCAGCCGACACACTTGTGGGTATCGATCCTCATAACGGAGACCGTTGTCTTGCGGTTTCCAGGAGATAAGTCTCTGCAGCCGCCGATCCCGCGCCGAGGGGGATTTTCACGCCGAAGCTCTTTAACGCCATTTCGATGCCTGCGAGAACGCCTAAGAGTTCCAGTTCGTTGAGGCTACCGAGATGCCCGATGCGAAAAAGTTTTCCTTTGACTTTCCCGAGTCCCTTGCCGAGCGGAAGATCGACCAGCTTGAGGGCGTGATCGATGAAAGCGTCCGAGTCGGCACCGTCGGGCATGGCGACGGCGGTGAGCGTGTTGGAATATTCTGCCGGGTTCTTGGCGAAAAGACGAAGCGTCATTGCCGCGATCGCGCGGCGGCAGGCTTCGGCGAGCCGCGCGTGGCGGTGAAAGACGTTCTGAAGCCCCTCCTCGGAGAGCATTTTTAGACTCTCGCTCAAGCCGAATAACAAAGAG
>JAICHC010000565.1 GCA_025922795.1 Candidatus Binatia bacterium
ATGAAATCCAGGCCGAAATCCGGGAGTTTCTGGGCCGGCCAGCCGACTGCGTAATCTCCGACATGGCGCCCAAATTGACCGGCATTCGCGACGCCGACATGGCGCGCTCCCTGGCGCTCAACCAGATAGCCCTCAAAATGGCCGTTCAGTTTCTTCGTCCGGGCGGCTCATTGCTGATCAAAAGTTTCATCAGCAACGAACTGCACGAATTCACCGGCGAGATTAAACAGCACTTCTCCGCCGTGCAGCGCACCAAGCCGGAAGCGACGCGCCAGGGCTCATCCGAGTTTTATTTTATTGCCAAAGGTTTCGTGCCGAAGACCGATGGCGGCTTGTGAGCCAGCGCATCGCCGCCGACGCTATGCCCGAGTTCCGAAGAGATCCGATTACCGGCCGCTGGGTGATCATCGCCTCAGGAAGAGCTTCTCGCCCCTGGCATATCGGCGCGACGCGCGCGAGCAGCGGGCCTTGCCCTTTCTGCGCCGGTAACGAAGCTATGACGCCGCCGGAAGTCTGGGCGCAGCGCGAGCCCAAGACTAACGCGAATGCGCCCGGCTGGCGGCTGCGCATCGTTCCCAACAAATATCCGGCGCTCGAAAACAGCGGCGCATGGAGCGCTAAGGGCGATGGCTTCTATCAATCGATGAACGGCCTTGGCGTGCACGAGGTGATCATCGAGAGCCCTGATCATGTGACCCGGATGAGCGCGCTCAGCGCGCAACAGTTCGCTGATATTTCACGCGCCTATCGCGCGCGTCTGCGTGCTCTCGGTAACGATTCGCGCTGGCGCTATTTGATGATCTACAAGAATCAGGGAGAGCGCGCCGGCGCGACCTTGGAGCATATCCACTCGCAGCTGACGGCGTTACCTACCGTGCCCAAGGAAATGATCGATGAGGTCGATGGTGCGAGCAAACATTTTGCCGCGACCGGACGCTGCATCTATTGCGAGGTCCGCCGGCAAGCGATCGCGAGTGGCGAACGGCTAGTGGCAGATTCCGAGCGCTTCGTTGCGCTTTGCCCGTTTGCGCCCCGTTTCGGCTACGAGACTTGGATTTTGCCAAAAAACCATGCGGCGGCTTTCACAGAAAGCTCTGACGAAGATATGACCGCGTTCGGCCAAATCCTTCGGGGCTTGCTCCTGAAACTCGACCGTTGCCTCGATCAACCGCCGTTCAATTACTTCATTCATTCGGCGCCGCCGGATAACGTCGCGAACCCGCACTATCACTGGCATATGGAGATCCTGCCGCAGCTGACTCGCGCGGCTGGCTTCGAGTGGGGCTCAGGCGTGCACATGAATTCGGTCGCGCCCGAAGATGCCGCGCGCTTATTGCGCGATCAGCCGATCTAAAATGGCGACGCGCGGTTTTTCCTCGTTCCGCTTTGGGGGCAGACAACGGCGAGGTCGCTCCAGTGCGGAACTCGATTGGGCTTAGGAGGCGATGGGTGACGCTGCCGTCGAGCTCCCAACCGGGCGGTCATTCGACGGTGACGCTTTTCGCCAAATTGCGCGGCTGATCGACGTCGGTGCCGCGGTGCACCGCGATGTGATACGCAAGCAACTGCAGAGGGATGGTCATCACGATCGGCGTGAGATAATGCGAAGCCTTGGGCAGGGTCAAGACCCGATGGCCAGAGATCTCTTTGGCGGTCTTGGCGTCGTCCGTCAGCACCACGACTTTGCCGCCACGCGATTCGACTTCCTTGAGATTGCTGACGGTCTTCTCGAAATAACGATCCCGTGGCGCCAAGACCACGACCGGCATTTTTTCGTCGATCAACGCGATCGGCCCATGCTTCATCTCCCCCGCCGGGTAGCCTTCGGCATGGATGTAAGAGATCTCCTTGAGCTTGAGCGCGCCTTCGAGAGCTATGGGATAATTGATGCCGCGGCCGAGATAGAGAAAATCCTGGCTATGCATGAGCTCGCGCGCCAATTCTTTGATCTCGTTCTCGATTTCCAACGCTTTTTCGATCCAACTCGGCAGATGCATCAACTCGCGCAATAATTTTCGCGCATCCGCCGCGGTGAGCTTGGCGTTGAGCCGGCCGAGCGCCACAGCCAGCAAGTAGAGAGCGGTCAACTGAGTGGTAAAGGCCTTGGTGCTTGCCACGCTGATCTCAGGACCGGCGTGGGTGTACAAAACACCGTGAGACTTGCGCGGAATCGATGAGTCGATAACGTTACAGATTGAAAGAATTTTGGCGCGCTTGGCGCGGGCTATTTCGACGGCCGCCAAGGTATCGGCGGTTTCACCGGACTGACTGACCATCAATAAGACCGACTTGGGATCCATCAAAGGGGAGCGATAGCGAAACTCCGAACCATAATCCACTTCCGCGGGAATCCCGGCAATTTCTTCGAGCATGAATTTGCCGACGAGACAGGCATGCCAGGCAGTGCCGCACGCAACCAGATGGATGCGCTTGATCGCCTTCACCTCGTTGATTGTAAATTGGATGTCTTCGAGCGCTACTCGGCCGTCCTTGAGTGAAATCCGGCCGCGAAACGTATCTGCCAGCGCGCGTGGCTGGTCGTGGATCTCCTTGAGCATGAAATGCGCATAACCGCCCTTGCGCGCCGCGACGGCGTCCCAGGTGATTTCCTTCACCGGGCGGTGAATCGCTTTCCCATGGCCGTTGAGCAATTTGTAGGAGCCGAGGGTCACTTCACCGATCTCGCCGTCTTCGAGAAAGGTGACCTTGCGCGTGTAGTCCAGCAATGCGGGAATGTCCGAAGCTATGAACGTCTCGCCCTCGCCCCACCCGATCACGATCGGCGTGGAATTCTTGGCAACGATCAACCGCTTGGGGTCCCGGCGGTTGAGAAACAGCAAGGCGTACGAGCCGCGAATTTCGCGCAAGGTGCGGCGCACGGCGTCGAGAAAGTCCAACCCGCGGTCGACTTTTTCCGCGACCAGGTGAGCGACGATCTCACTATCGGTCTCCGAGCTGAAATGAGTGCCGCGCTTGCTCAAGTGCTCTTTTAATTCGAGGTAGTTTTCGATAATGCCGTTGTGGACGACGACCACGTCGCCGGCCCGGTGCGGATGGGCGTTGGTCTCGGAAGGCCGCCCGTGGGTCGCCCAGCGCGTGTGGCCGATGCCGATTGCGCCCATCATCGGTTGTCGGGCGAGCATGGTTTCGAGGTTGCCGAGCTTGCCTTCACAACGGCGGATCGAGACTTGTCCGTCGTGAAGCACCGCGATGCCGGCGGAGTCGTAACCACGGTATTCCAGCTTACGCAAACTCTCCAGGATTAGAGGTGCTGCTTCGCGGTGGCCGATGTATCCAACGATGCCGCACATTATTTGCTGCTTC
>JAICHC010000566.1 GCA_025922795.1 Candidatus Binatia bacterium
CGTGATCGAGATCTTCACTGGTCGGCGCCTTGAAAGAAAACACCTGGCAACCTTGCGGATTGACCCCGGACATGACGTGCTTGATCGCGCCGTCTTTACCGGCAGCATCCATCGCCTGGAAAATAAGCAGCACGGCCCAGCGATCCTGCGCGTAAAGCATGTCCTGAAGCTCGGCGAGAACATCGATGCCCATGGCCAGAGCTTCTTTCGCGCGCGGCTTGTCCTCGGATGTGAACTCCAATGTATCGGCGGGGTCGATATCTTTCAGCCGAAAACCGTCACCCGTAATGCGGAAGGGCTTGGCAAGGTTGCGTGCCCTTTTAATCAGGTTGTTCATTTCTTTGTCATTCACGCTTCACCCCATCGTTCTCTTATTTCTAAGGCTTGCCCAATCTAAAAAATTGAATTTCAAAATACTGAATTAGTAGGACTCAGCGAAAGCCTCGATGAAGAGCGAACGCTGGTCACTGTTATACTCGCTAGACGTCTTCTTTCCCGCGCGCATACAGACTTACCAGACGAGCAACCATCACCGCCAAAAAAAGCTGACCTCCGACTCCTTCTACAATCGCCAGGCCGCGCGCCACATCCGTGCGCGGCACGATATCGCCGTAGCCAAGCGTCGCCAACGTGACGAAACTAAAATAGATCGCGCTCATGCGCGAGAACTCAGCGGGGGCGGCGAATGTGCCCGGTCCGACGTGCTCGAGAACCCAATAGAAGATGCCGAAGAAGATTCCCGCGAGCAGATAGGCGCTAAGCGCCGCATACAGATGCTCCGCATCTACGGTTGCGGCTCGCATAGTAAAGCGCAAAGCGCCGCCCGCTGCGAACATCGCGAGCAACGTCCATAGGCCAAGTGTCAGAACCGAGACTGCCGGATGACCAAACCAAGCGGTCGCCCCACGCGCCAGCCATAGCACGGCTAAAATGGCCAGTAGAACGCGGCGAGATCTGCCGGTGCTGACCGGTATCACCGCCGCAAGCAGGTTGGCGGCAAGCAGTAAGTCAATGATGGCCCCGCTCAACTCCAAAGCGGCGACCAGCGGAGCCGCCACCGTGGTAAGAAGCAGCGTGTAGAACAAAATCGCGTAGCGCCGGCAGAGATAGGCGTTTCCGAATGCGCGCCGGCGATCCCCAATAATTTCGCTCATTGCGTCGCCGCCTCCGGCATGAAGTAAAATAAAAATGCCATAATTACGTACACCGTGATGAGCTGCACGCCCTTGAACCAGTTGGACTGACCGTCGCCGCAAACCAGGGTACCGATCAATACGCCGAGGAACAGCGAGCCGACTTCCGCGCGGCTGAATGAGAGTTCGAACGGTTGTGGTGCGATGAAGTAACTCGCCAATACCAGTACCGGTGCGACAAAGAGCGCGATCTGGATGCAACTGCCCAAGGCAATGCTCACCGACAAATCCATCTTGTTCTTGCGCGCCGTCACGATCACAGAGCTGCTCTCCGCCGCGCCGCCGACGATAGCGAGAAACACAATCCCGACGAAGCTTTGTGACATACCCAAGGCCTTGCCAGTGCCCTCCGCCGCGCCGACAAGAATTTCGCTCATCCACGCTGCCAGTATGGCCGCCCCTAGCAGGCCTCCGATCGCCTGCCACAGGCCCCACTCTGCACCTTCGTGATGAGTCCCCTCCTGCTCCAAGCTGGCGAAGGCCTGTGGATGTGTTTTGAGCGAAAACACCAGGTACAAGCAATAGACCGCCAGCAGCACGAGGGCGATTCCGATGTTCAGCAATTGCTCCTGTCGAATCGTGCCTTCGGGCGCAAAAAACCTGCTGAACGAGCTAGGCACGATCAGACTCGTCACCGCCAGCAGCATCATCGTGCTGTACGCGCGTGCCGCTATCGAATTGAATTTCTGGTCGACGTAACGAAACCCTCCGAACAGAAAGCCCATGCCCAAGGCGAGCAGCAGATTGGCGAGAATCGCGCCGATCAGCGACCCTCGCACCATATCCGCGTAGCCCGCCTTCAACGCCACAAGCGTGATAATCAGCTCCGGTGCGTTCCCGAACGTTGCATTGAGCAGGCCGCCAACAGCTTCGCCTGTCCGCGTGGAGATTTGCTCGGTAGCCAACACGATGAGGCTGGCGATGGGGATTATGGCTACACAAGCGCTAAAAAAAATCCACGTGTGCGCCTGCGGCGCGACGTGCTCAAGCACCGCGGCGATCGGCACAAAGATGAAAAGCCAATTGATCGTCACCCCAAGCTCCTGTCCACGGCGTTGATTTGTTAGATCAGCGGCCGTTCCTGTTTTGATAAAGTCACGCCCGATCGCGAGCACCTCGTCCGGCCATATGCTGGAGCGTCGGCTGGTCTATGCACGCTCGTTTGCCTGGGGCGTGTAGCGTCCCGAGGAACATCACTTCATTGAGCAGAGTCTTGACCCTGTCCCGACCAGCAATCCGGAGCCTCGCATGATGTTGATTCGGTTGATTCATAGGAGGTGCTGCGCGGATCCCCAGTCCACTCGCAAGGCCCGTTGACAAATCGGAAATAACTGTAAGGGTCGACGCGAAGTCCCCGATCAACTCCGGCGCTGCGCGTTCCACGGATTCCGGCTCGGGTCGGAGCGGCCGCTGTCCGCACGTCTGTACGAGCACAAGGGCAGTGATCGACGCAAACCCCTGAAGAATATGGAACGATCGTCGAAACCGATACACGCGGTGGTTCCCTTCCTTGCTCACCGACGCATGGCCCTCCGATCTAGTCCGTCCGGCTCCTATACCTCTGACATACGCGAACGCTCTTGGACTCCCCGTGATTTGTAAACCAAAGCAAGTAGCGTCGCGATTGGACTTTGGTCCAACACTGTACGGTGCGGGGCGTCTTCGGCGGAAAATTCACCTTAGCGACTATGCTTGCACGTGCTCCACCCGATAAGTGGGAGCGCCGGCCACGAAATAGGGTTCCCGCGAGATCGGTATGCCCGTGATGTGGAAGTTCTCCTTGCCTCGGAGCGTCTGGACTCCGTAGTAGGCGTCCGCGGGGACCTCGCCGTCGCCGAGATAATCGTGCTCCATCTAAAATTGTGTCGGCGTCATTGTCTCTCTCTGCGAGACCGGCCCGCGCGTAGTATGGGTGCCGAATCTCGCGTTCATGGATTTACCATCGTTGAGGGCGGTTTGACTTTTTAAGACCGTGACCAGCGGAACACCGCGCGCGCCGGACGGCGGTTTCACGCCAACAACCGCGGCCAAGCCTCTTCGAACCTGATGATCTTGATATCTTACGCGCTTCCTCGACCACCGTTGTGTTGTTTCACGACAACAAGTTGTTCGAGTTTTCCGGCCAG
>JAICHC010000567.1 GCA_025922795.1 Candidatus Binatia bacterium
AGAGAAAACGCGGGTCGGGAGTGACTTTAAAAGGCTCGCGAGTCAGACCGAAGTGTTCACAATAGACCGGTAGCATGGCTCAAAAAATTGGCAAAGAAGAATTAAAAAAGGTCAATCACGACCACGGACCACGAGTTCGCCGAGAAAGGATGATGTCGAAAACAGTCCGGACTCCGATCTCCTTGAGTCTACGGTAAGCATAGTATCGACATAGGTGACGTTTTTTCAAGCCGCACCTGGTTTGAACGCCTGTCATGCGGCGAGAAAATGCCGCAGTCGGAAATGTAGAGCACGAAGTGGCCGTGCTAAAAGAGTCTACGGAAGCCGTTCGTACTCAGTGGACTGCGCCGTCCCTAGGATCCGCCATCGTTGGCTTACCGTAATTCGTGTTCAGGAAACTCTGTAGCGATGTTTGAATTGGACGAGAGCCAGCGGCCGAGCGCGATCGATGCGTCTTTTATAGGGCCGATTTGAGATAGCCCTTCTCCACGTAAAAGCGCTTCGCGCCCTGATGGAGCGGCACGTCGTACGGCGCCTCCTGATCGTTGGCACAAAGCTGCGCCATATCGAGCGGCTTGAAATTGTCCGTCGGCATGAGCGCCTTCCGCGCCTCGATCGCTTCGCAAAGAGCGTAAGCGACGTCCTCAGGCATGGCGGCGTTGACTACCATCGGCCAGCCGCTGAAATCCACCGTCGGCACGTCCCCAGGCAGCGCGGGAAACCGGGATTTAGGCAACACTGACGGGCGATAGCCTATGACCGTCAATTTTTTTAAAATGCTTCCCTCCACCGGCAGATAGCGAAACCCGGCGTCGATGGCGCTCTGCCCCCAGCTCTTGATCCCTTCGTCGAACACGGCATTGATTGTTCCCTTTTCGAGGGCTTCGCGGCGATCCGGGTGGCTCGGCCGCGTCACCGACTGGATCTTCCCGCCCCAGCGCCGCAAATCCGCGAAGGTAAATCCTGCGGCTTTCATGACCGCGCTCACCGTGAACATCGTCGGGCTATACTTGACCCACGCTTGGGAGATGGTTCCGGTCGAGAGTCGGAGTGGGATGCGCTCCTTGCGGATTTGGGCCAGCGAAGTGATCCCGGTCGACTCGTGGACGGCAAACGCCATGACGTCGTACGAAGGAAATACCGCGATGGTCCTGATCGGCTGCCGCCTGGCGAATAACCCTTTACCCCGGAAGGCCATGGTTGCGGCCACCGAAGGATTGATCCACGCAAGCGTGAGCTTGCCCCGGCTGACCGCCTGGAGCTCGCGAAATCCGTCCGCCGCAAAAGAGAAAGAGACACCTTTTTCACGCGTCGCCGTAAGCGCCAAGGTGAGCGAATAACCGACGCGCGATTCGGTCTGAATCGCCTGTTCCGCCGCGCGCTCGGTCTGAAAAGAGAGAGAGGTATCGTATAGAGCCGCGGCCAATTCCAGCAGTCCCCTGGTGCGCTGGATCTCCGCGCTGTAGCGGTGCTTCACGGTGTTCAATCTCCTGTGCAAAAAGACCCTGCGCGCCAACGCGAGCTCGCCGAGCACCGAGCTGAAATATCCCAAGAATTGCCGTACGCGGACGATCGATGACTCTCAGATGAAGCCGGCCGTCGTGGAGCGCCTCTGCGAGGAATCAAAAATTTTCACGGCTCGTAAATCAAAAGATCGACTGGCTTTCCTCCAACCGGCATGTCGGGGCAGGCACTCAAGGCAACGAGCAGATCCATCTCGGCTCTAAGGTCCACGTAGCTGCCCGGTTTGGGCCGCACCGTCGTATGATCCATACGGCCGGTCACGCCGTCAATTTTCATGTGCTGATTGAGGTTGAATGGACTGGGGATGTCCTCCGGAGCGATGCCGTACGGCGCCAAAGCCCGCGAAAGATTTTCATAACAGCCATGATCTGGAATCTCTTCGTTCTTATAATCCCGGTGATAATAGTCTCTCAGTTTTCCCTCTTGTTTGGCGAGTTGAAAGCGGTAACCACTGCACATGCCTTTCTGCAGATCGTGAGTTCCTTCACGATTGGTGTTCTCGACGACCGTCATCATGTGCTGGTTGTTGCGCCCCATCAGCTTGTCGCCGGTCGTGATGAAAATTTTCATGTTGTAGACTTTGGTGCGCGCCTGGTCGAAGCGCTCTTTGAGGTTGTCTCGCCTCATGCACACGAAATCCACCGTGGTCGTCGCCAGGATCCGAATCACCTGGCCATTTTTCAATTCTCCTGCCCAGCCGGTGTTATAAGGTACGTGAGCCTCTTGGACTTTTTTCATCACGCTATTTCCTCTCCTGCAATGAATGCGAATTGCTTTTTAGCGCCGTCCTTCCCAACTGAAACCCCGCTCCAGCACCCACACCCGAACGATCCATCGGCAACTCGGGGCCGTGCCCGATAACAAAACAGTCCTCCGCTGCTACCGATCCAGACGCGGAGCCTATTCGATCACAATCTGCTCTGTCAAGTCGACCTATTGCGCCAGTATGATCTAACCGAGTAAAGGTTTGTTGCGCCATTTGAAAATCTAACCCTCCTTAGACCTATGATGCGCAGGAACAGGAGCGAGTGATGGAGGAATTAAACAACCCTCGGCTGGAAGCCGAGGGTTGTTTAATTTTCTCGCCGACAAGGAGGGATTTTCGAAACTTGCGACCACCCGCGAGTACGTCGACGTCCCGGGAACGGCGGTGGTGGTGCACGCAGATAAGATTAAGACACGGCCGGATATCCTCAAGCGATTCATGCGCGCATCGCTGAGCGCGATGAAATATATTCGAGATCAGCGAGGCGTCGCTTCGGTCCGCGGAGCAACCAACTAAACCCTCATCCCTTTTCGCAGGAATCGCATCTAGCGCAGGTCATTACCGAGGATGACGCAGGACCGTAAAATTTTTAGTGACGACCCTGCTTGACGTCATATCTTCGTCTTTTTGCGCTTGATTACAAGAGTTTTTTCGGTCAGTTGACGCTCTCTCGTTCGTGTTGAAGCTTTCGCTCGGATTTGAACCGGATGGCTCGCGTCCATCGCGCCGCACCGAGCGGTGAGCGACGCGAACTCGTTAAGTGCCCTAACTAGGTAGCCGTGGCCATACCATCCGCGATTCATAGAATTCACCTTTCCTCAGGCTTTATCCTGTATCAGAGCAGTAAGTATGCCAGCAGAGTCGAAAAACAAAATAAAATTTCAGGATGGCAGCGACAGAATTAGCGAGAATTGCGAATCATCAAGAAGACCAATAGGTTATCTCCCCACCAAAAAAGCAGCCGCAAAAAGCCAGAAGCCGAATGTGCTAGAACCTTCTGAAAACGAGACAGCTTGTTCACATCCGAG
>JAICHC010000568.1 GCA_025922795.1 Candidatus Binatia bacterium
GACCGCTGTAATTATTCATCGGAGTAATTGTGATGAAGTACCCTCCCGGGCGCACCATTTCCATGCAGTTCCGCAGCGCGACGGGGAAGTTAAACACGTGCTCCAGAGCGCCCCCGTCGAAAACAGAATCGTAATTCGATGCCAATTGCGACCCGATCGGCTCATTCAGATCATGGAGCACTTTTGATCCCTCGTAGTCCGAAATATCCATTGCCTCCACCGCCTTGGCGCCGAGTGTCTTAAAAAATTCGTCCGCGTATTCTCCTTCATGCAATGCTCCCTCCGAACAGTACATGGTCTGCCGCCCCAAAGTGAGCAGCCGTCCAAACGACACACCTCGCCGGCTCTCGCTGCGCAGAAACTTTGCGGAAAAACGATCAATGCCCATTACAGCGCCGAAGGTATCCTGCTCATCGGCCTTGGGCAAGAAATGGACGCTGGCGCGCGATGGGAAAGAGGCTCCAAAATGGCGGAGCTTTTGGACTGCGGCAGTCCTCTGCCGCTTTTGCCCGGTCCGGGAGTCGTGTGCGTTTGGTGGTACTAACAAGATGCGCCCTCGTCGGATCTCTCCTGGCTGAGAAACTCCGATCCGTTGATTTGGTTTGCAGGTGCAAGCAAATCGCAAGATGATGCTTGGCGAATGGAAGAAAGCCGTGCCGCGCCGCTTTTGATCGTCGTTTCCGCTCCGTCGGGCGGCGGCAAGACCACCTTGTGCCATCAGGTGCTCGCGGCGCGGCCGAATATGACGCGGGTCATCACCTGCACCACGCGCCCGCCGCGCGGCTCAGAAAAAGACGGGGTCGATTATTATTTCCTCGACGAGAAGGGTTTCCAGCAGCGCGTCGAAGCCGGGCTATTCCTCGAGCATGCCGTCGTCTACGGGAAGCGCTATGGCACGTTGAAAAGTGAGGTGCTCGACAAACTCCGCGCCCGGCGCGATGTCATCCTCAGCATGGACGTGCAAGGGGTGGAGACGATCTCCGCCAAAGCAAAGGCTGATCCCGAGTTGCAGGCGGCGCTCGTCACCGTATTCCTGACACCGCCATCTCTCGACATATTGGAGCAACGCTTGCGCAAGCGCGGCGTCGATTCACCCGAAGTCGTGCGCGAACGCCTCGCCGAAGCGCGACAGGAAATCGCGCGCTGGCGTACTTTCGATTACCTCATCATCAGCACGAGCGTCGCCGAAGACCTGCGCCGCATGCAGGCGATCATCGAAGCGGAGAAGATGCGTTCCCACCGTGGGCGGTTGGATGCGATATGAGTGACAGCAAAACAATCGTGATTGGCGTCACAGGCTCGATCGCAGCCCACAAAGCCGTGGACATCACCAGCGTCTTGACCAAGGCGGGGCACAACGTCCACGTCGCAATGACCGCCGACGCGCAGCAATTCATCACGCCGCTACCCTTCAAGACACTCTCGCGGCACCCAGTGGTGACGAGCCTTTACGACGAAGAAGAGGGTTGGAAACCGATCCACATCACTCTCGCCGACTCGGCCGATTTACTCCTCATTGTGCCGGCAACCGCGAACATCATCGCCAAGCTCGCCAACGGCATCGCGGACGACGCGCTCACGTGCATTGCGCTTGCCTTAAATCCCGAGGCGAAGCTTATGATTGCGCCCGCCATGAATGGCAAGATGTGGCTGCATCCGGCAACTCAGGAAAATGTCGCCACGCTTCAGCGCCGCGGCGCGCTGTTTGTCGGGCCGGACAAAGGGATGCTGTCGTGCGGTTATGAAGGAATTGGGCGCCTGTTGGCAGCGGATCAGATCGCCGAACAGGCGCTAAAACTACTAAAAAGCTAAGGGAAATATGAATCAAAAGCTAATCGGTCTGACGTGTGCAGTAGCATTCGCGTGTTTGGGTGCAGTCTGGTTGATCAAAGCACAGCCAACGCAAACCGCCGTCGCGCGCTTCGAATGTGCGATGATCAAGTGGGACGGTCCAGACAAGCTTGCAATCATTTACCCGGATCGGGCCGAAGTCGTCCGCGTCTTCAAGTCCGCGAAGCTGTCCGCCGACGTCTCCGAAGAAGAGTTTTGTCTCACGTGGGGTGCGAACAAACTCGTGAAGGAGGGCTGGGAACCAGTGAACCTGAACTCGCGCCGCATCCTCTTCCGGCGCCCGGCGCCCTAACCGCATGCTCTCCCGCTCGATCATTCTCGGTCTTTCGCTTCTGGCCATCGCCGCAGTGGCACAGGAACAGCGGCACGGCACGAACTTCATCGCGACCCAGGTATTCAGCGAAGCCGATGACAAGAAGCTGCTCGCGATGTTCGAAGGGCTGCGCGTCGCCGACGTCGCCGACGGGATGGACGCCGTGGGCCTCCAGAACATCGGCCTCATGGACCCCGAGATTCGGCCGCTTTGGCGCGACACGGAGAAATTCGCGCACCGTTTCATCGGCATCGCCGTGACAGCTCGCTACATACCCACGCAGCGCGCCCCGGCGGGAAAGATGAAGACCGAAGATTACGACAAATGGGTCGGCGAATGGTACTCGAAGAAGTCGAGTGAACCGTTTGTCGCACTCCTGCGTCCAGGTTCGGCGCTCGTGATTGAGGACGCCGCCGAAGCCGACGTCGGCTCCATCGGCTCGAACAACATCATGGGCTGGAAAGTCCGCGGCTGTGTCGGCGTAGTAACCAGCGCGACCGCGCGTGACACTGACGAAATCATCACCGAGAAGATCCCGTTGTATTTCCGCCGCCCCGGACGCGGCATTCGGCCCGGCCGAAACGAAATCGAATCCGTAAACCGCCCAATCGTTTGTGGCGGCGTCACCGTCATGCCCGGCGACGTCATCGTCGCCGACGGCGACGGCGTCCTCGTTGTGCCCCGCGCCGTCGCCGCCGAAGTCGCCACCTACGCCCGAAAGATTCTCGACGGCGACAAAGAAGGCCGCCGCAAACTCTACGAAAAGCTCGGCCTCCCTCCCGACGCCTCCATCAAGTAGCCGGCGCGCCGTCACTTCCAAGCACCCCGTAGACCGTCGCAACCGGAGCACACGGTCATGGAAGGAACTTTGACTTGTCAGAATAATACGGAACAGACCTGACCGGTCTGGCCGTCGGATCGTGAAAACTTTCTGGTGAACCATATTGCATCGCGCGCAAAAAACTGGAAAATGCCGCAGTAAAGATGACCACAGCCGTCGAGCCGGTTCGGAGCCGTAGCGGAGCTATCAATGCGCTCCAAAAGGAAGACTTGCCGATTCATAACTGGTATCGCTTCGTCCTTTCCTACCCGCCGCACCTCGTACGCCAATACGTGTCAACGTTTGATATTACTGGAAAGGAC
>JAICHC010000569.1 GCA_025922795.1 Candidatus Binatia bacterium
GGGACGCGGCCGAGGTCATCAGCGCGGTGAAGCAAGCAGGCGCGAAGGGCTTGGCTCTTCAATGCGACGTGTCCCACTCCGATGCAGCGGTCGAGTTGGTCCGGCAGGTACACCGGGAATGGGGACGGATCGATGCGCTCATCAACGGCGCCGGACCGTACCAGCGGGTTTCCCTGCTGCAGCAAAGCAATGAGAGCTGGCATTCCATGTTCGACAACAACCTTCACCCGGTCTTTTATCTGACCCGCGCGGTCATTCCGATCATGAAGGAACGGCGCTGGGGACGCATCGTCAGCTTCAGTATGGCCAACGCCGAACAACTCATCGCTCAGCCGCAGCTCACCGCGCACTATATCAGCAAGGTAGGATTGCTGGCGTTGTCCCGCTCGTTCGCCAAGCTCATCGCGCCGGACGGTATTACCATGAATTGCGTTTCGCCGGGGTTCATCGATTCGGGCAGCGCACCGAAGGAAGAGCTCGAGCGCATGGTAAAGTTCATTCCCGCCGGCTACGTCGGCACGGTCGACGACGTGGTTTCGGCCGTGCGCTTTTTGCTATCCGAGGAAGCGCGTTACGTCAACGGCACCAGCATCCAGGTGAGCGGCGCCTGGGGAGTGTAGCAATCGAACGGTATAAGGATAAAATGAGATCCTGACCACGATACCGTGAAAGCGCTCATGGCAACGACTAAAGATCAAGCGCGCGCCTTGGAGTTGATCGAGCTGGCGATGAAGCATCAGATGGCGCAAGAGTTCGACGATGCGATTCGCTTGTATAAAGAGTCCATCGCGCTGCACCCGACCGCGGATGCACATACGTATTTGGGTTGGGCCTACAGTTTTTTGGGCCGGCTCAACGAAGCGATTGCCCAGTGTGAAATCGCCATCGAGATCGACCCCGAATTCGGCAACCCTTACAACGACATCGGCGTCTATCTCATGCAACAACAGCGCTCGGACGACGCCATACCGTGGCTCGAGCGCGCCAAATCAGCCAAGCGCTACGAGCCGCGTCATTTCCCTTACATCAATCTCGGTCGAATCTACTTGACCAAAGGCATGATCCAGAAAGCGCTCGAAGAATTCGGTGGTGCGCTAGAGATTAATCCCGAGGATGGCGAGCTTGCGCAACTCGTCGATGAATTGAAAACCAAGCTCCAGTAATTTCGCTTCCGATGGCCCGTCGAACTCGTTAGTTTGCCGCTGCCACTGCCGCATCGAAGATCGCCACCGCGGTCTTAGTTTCTTCCGCGGTCACGATCAACGGCGGGCAAAAGCGCAACGTGCTCTCGCCGCAGCTTAAAAGCAGTAGGCCTTTGGCAAAACAGTTCTGCATCACGCGATCGCGCAACTGAGCATCGGGGGCATGACTGCCGTCGGCGCGCTCGAATTCTACGCCGATCATTAACCCCAAGCCACGCACATCGCCGATTACACCATGGCGAGCCTTGAGCGCGATCAGCTGCTCTTTGAGAATCGCGCCGACTTTCGCGGCGTTTTCGACCAACCCCTCTTCGAGCAGCTCGATGGTCGCGAGCGCCGCCGCGCAGGCCACCGGATTGCCGCCGAACGTGCTGCCGTGGCTGCTGCGCGTCCAAGTGCTGATTTCGGCCCGCGCGATCATGGCGCCGATCGGCATGCCGCTGGCGATACCCTTGGCCACGCAAACGATGTCCGGCTCGATTGCCCAATGTTCGCTGGCGAACATTTTTCCCGTCCGGCCGAAACCCGATTGGATCTCGTCGACGACCAAGAGCATGCCGTGTTTGCGGCAAAGATCCTGGAGCATCGGCAGATACTCCGGCGGCGGCACGACATAGCCGCCTTCGCCTTGTATCGGTTCAACGAAAACCGCCGCCACTTCATCGGGCCGCACCTCGTGTCGAAATAAAAACTTCTCGATCACCGAAACGCACTCCAGGCCGCACGAGTCGTGTTTTAATTGATACGGGCAGTGATGGCAGAAGCCATAGGGCAAATGATGAACGCCGGGAATCAGCGGGCCGAAGTACGCTCGATGCAACGCCCGGCTCGCGGTCAAAGACAGCGCGCCGAGGGTCCGGCCGTGAAACGCGCCGTGAAAAGCGATGGCATGCTGGCGTTTGGTGTGATGGCGCGCGAGCTTGAAGGCGGCCTCGACCGCCTCGGCGCCGGAGTTGGTAAAGAATACTTTTTTGGGCGCGGCGCCCGGCGTCAGTCGGTTGAGCTTCTCCGCCAAATCGGCCATCGGCTCGTAATAATAGTCGCTGCCGCAAATATGCAGAAATTTTCGCGCTTGTTCCTCGATGGCTTTCACGACCCGCGGGTGCGAATGGCCGGTGCTACAGACGGCGATGCCAGCCATGAAATCCAAAAACAAGTTGCCATCGACATCTTCGATCACCATGCCGCGCCCCTGTTCGACGACTAACGGATAAACACGCCCATAAGCCGGCGCCGTGTATTGATGGTCGCGCTCGATGATCGCCTTGGCCTTCGGTCCGGGCAGGGTGGTCTTGATGTCGGGTGCTTTCATGTTCCGTCCAGTCCTCTAGTTTCTTGTTTGAAGTTTCTAGTCCGAGAACTGAAAATTAGAAACTGGCAACTTGAAACTTAGCTCGCGTTATCAATCTGTGCCTTTTGCAACTTGCCCGAGTAATCGACGTAAATCGACTTCCACTCGGTGAAGATATCGTAAACCGTCGTGCCGGCTTCACGATGGCCGTTGCCGGTGTCCTTGACGCCGCCGAAGGGCAGATGAACTTCCGCGCCGATGGTCGGTCCGTTGATGTAAGTGATCCCCGCTTCGATGTCACGCATGGCGCGAAACGCGCGAGACACATCTTGAGTGTAAATCGAGCTCGATAGACCATAGGCCGTGCGGTTCAATACGTCGATGGCTTCCTCAAAGCTTGCGACTTCAATGATCGACAGTACCGGGCCGAAGATTTCTTCCTGGGCGATGCGCATGTCGGGTTTGACTTGATCGAAGATCGTCGGCGTAAAAAAATAGCCGTTCGCGCAAGCACCCGATTCGTAACTCGAACCGCCGGTCAGCAGCCGCGCGCCCTCGCCCTTGCCGATCTCGATGTAGCGCAGAACTTTTTCACGCGCTGCGGCATTGATCAAGGGGCCGACCTCGACGTTCTCGTCGAGGCCGTAGCCGATCTTTAGCCGCTGCGCTCGCGCTACCATCATGTCGGTCAATTTTCCTACGATCTGGCGATGAACGATCAAACGACTGGTTGCCGTGCAACGCTGGCCTGTGCTGCCGAAGGCGCCCCAAAGCGCGCCTTCAAGAGCGAGATCGAGATCGCCATCCTCCA
>JAICHC010000570.1 GCA_025922795.1 Candidatus Binatia bacterium
CGTAAACGTGAAATCGAGCTTACCGGCAGGCGTGCTGGGATGTCAACCGAGCGGCTCGAAGGCGCGATAGGTCGCGCAAGTCACCGTCCGCGGCGCGCAGAGTGGTTCAACGCCGTGGTCGCAACAGGAGACAATCTTGCGATGAGAAACGACGCCAACTCCTTCGAATGCCCATGATATCGGCCTTCAACGCGAACAAGCGGCTGCTCTAAAACTCATGACAACAGCAGCTCCAGGTCCTCCCGGGTGAGATTGCGCATGATGCTGTTGTCGGCGCTGATGATGGCGTCGGCGAGATCGCGCTTGGACTGCTGCAACGCCAGAACTTTTTCTTCCACTGTGTCGCGCGCGATCAAACGATAGGCAAACACCCGCCGCGTCTGGCCGATGCGATGTGCTCGATCAATGGCTTGAGCTTCCACTGCCGGATTCCACCAAGGATCGAGCAGATAGACGTATTCGGCGGCGTGGAGGTTCAAGCCAAGGCCGCCTGCTTTCAAGCTGATGAGAAACAATCTCACACCGGGATCTTTTTGAAACTGCTCGACCCGGGCTTCGCGGTCGCGCGTACGGCCGTCGAGATACGCGTAGGGAATGTTCGCCGTATCGAGGCGGCTGCGCACAATTGCGAGCAAGCTGGTGAACTGGGAGAAGACCAAGACCTTGTGATTCTCTTCGAGCACCTGATCGAGCTGCGCCAGCAGGGTATCGATTTTGGCGCTCGGCTCCGCGATTTTTTTCTTGTCGATGAGTCCGGGGTGGCAGGCCGCCTGGCGCAACCGCAGCAAGGCTTCGAGCACCTGTATTTGATACCGGCCATTGCCTTCGGCCGCATCACCCTGGAGCAGGCGCGCACGATAATAATCGCGCAGCTCGTTATAGAGCTTTTTCTCTTTCCCTTCGAGATCGCAGTAAATCGTTTGCTCGGTCTTTTCCGGCAGCTCGGCCGCGACCTGCCCCTTTGTGCGCCGAAGAATAAAGGGCCGCAGCGCTCTTGCCAGCAGGGCGCGCGTCGGCTCGTCGGGATTGCGCCCGATGCTGGCAAAAATCGTCGCGCTGCCGAGCATGCCCGGATTGAGAAATTCGAACAGGCTCCAAAGCTCGCCCAAATGGTTTTCTACCGGTGTGCCGCTCATGGCCAAGCGGTGATCCGCGCGCACGAGCCGGACGGCTTTGGACGCTAGCGTGCTGGCGTTCTTGATCGCCTGCGCTTCGTCAAGAATGCAATAGTCGAAGCGCTGCTCTTTAAATTGGATCGCGTCACGCGCCAAGGTGCCGTAGGTGGTAATCACAAGGTCATAATCCTCAAAGTGATCGCCGGGTTTGCGCCGCGCAACGCCCGAATGATCGAGAATCGCCAAATCCGGCGCGAAGCGGTCGGCCTCTCTTTTCCAATGAAACACCAACGAGCGCGGCACGATGACCAGAGACGGGCGCCGCACACTTCCGCTCTGGGTCGATCTTACTGCGCGGCGCGATTCGAGCAGCGCCAGGACTTGAATGGTCTTACCCAAGCCCATGTCATCCGCGAGGCAGCCGCCGAATCCGAAGCGCTGAAGAAAAAACAACCAGCCCAGCCCTTCGCGTTGGTAACCGCGTAGTTCGCCGGTAAACTGCGCCGGCGGGTCCGCCGCTATTACTCCAGTAAAACCACGCAACTCCTGGCGCACGCGCGCGAAGATGGCATCCACCGCGACATTGGGTTCGGCAGCGAGCAAGGCGTCGAGCAAGCCTGCCTGTGGCCGCATGAAGCGGAGGTGTCCGTCTTCGACCGTACCGAGACCCGCGAGCAGGCCGTATTTTTTCATCCATTCTTCGGGAAGGATGCCGAGCGTGCCATCGTCGAGCTTGACCAGGGTTTCGCCTTGCTTGATCGCGCGCAAAAGCCGCGGCAACGAAATCCTAGCATCGCCGAAAACCGCGCTGCCGTCGAGTTCGAACCAATCGACGCCAGATTTCACCTCCATTTTGAGCAATCCTGCGGTCCGATAGAGTTTTCCTTCGGCCTCGATCTGCCAGCCTTCGCTTGTCAGCGCGCGCACGACGCTCGGCAGTTGCTCGCCGTACAACTCCGCGTCGCCGTCGCGATGGTTATTGGCGCTGCGAAACCCCAGTTGCGTCATTCGCCGGCGCGCTGCAGCCTCAAAGCTAAGGTCGCGGCGAATGACGCGATGCCGGTCTTTTTGGTACAGGCTGCTGCCGCGCTGATCGTACGGGATCTTTTGGCCGTCGTAGTCGAATGAAAGTTTACCCACCAGTCGGGGATGGCGAAACGGATGACTCGGGCCCGGTTTGACCACGAGATTCGGCCTAGGCCGGGGCGAGATCTCCTCAAATTTGAGTTCCTCGGGCAATTCCAATCTCGGGCAGCGTGAGAAGCGCACCAACTCGGCGAGAAAAGACCGGCCCTCGGCTTTCGGGATCGACAATGTTTTTCGCTCTCGGAGCAGCGAAATCCACTCGAATGCACCGTAATCATGAAGCCGCGCCACCCGGTCTTCATAAAACACCAGGCCGCCGGGAACGAGCAAGGATGGTGCTGATACCGGCATCTCGGTTTCGCCGCGGCGCAGCGTGCCAGTCACAACATACTCCGCGTCGCCGACGGCTGGAGCGACATTCAAATGAAACTCCCACGGCTCGCCGCCATCCCATCGAAGCAGCGCGCTCTCGCCGCTGTTCGCGGACGGCCGCAGCACGCACCGATCTGTGGCGCACATGAGCGGTAACACGACATCCCACGCGGGCGCGGGCAGAACGAAGTTTGGATACGTCGAATCGCGGTAGGAGGTGGAGTAGAGGTGATTCAAATCTCGACGCGAACCGAAGAGTATGGCCAGAATCCGCCGATCGGCGGCATCGGGAACTTCGTCGATCTCACCCGAGCTAAGCTTTTTTGTCTTTGGCTTGCCCCATGCGCCGTCGGCCCGGCGCTCGCGTTGGGCGATCTCGACAACCAGCCGTTCCGCAAACTGCGTGTCTTCCGTGTCGATGACGTAAAGGAACTCGCGTTCCGCGGGAGCGGAGAAGCGGTTGCGGCTTTCTTGTGCTTCCAATGAATTGAGCAACGGCGCAAGTTGTTTTTTCCAGGTCGGTGGATCCTTGACCGATGCCGGCTTCGCCGCGGGTGTTCTCAGAAATGAGTCCCGGTGGGTGGGAAAACGATCGCCCCCTCGATCGCCGCCAATTCCTCTGAGGTAACCCTTTTCCTCCGCCGCCAGACAAGTCGCCCAGATATGCTTGCAAGGCTCCAGGTCTCGCTCGAAGTAAGGGCAGCTGCACGAGTAATCGAGGAAATCGTC
>JAICHC010000571.1 GCA_025922795.1 Candidatus Binatia bacterium
AACTTCTTAATAGATTTTAGAGCCCCGCGGTAGACGGATTTTGGAATTCAACTGACGATCAAAACGCATGAGCTCGAGGAGAAGAGGTCAATCCCAACTACATCGACCGCTGGATGCATCAGGTGACACTGTGACGAACTCGACGAGAAAACCAGTTTCCCGTATGCCGAATCACTCGTCACCCTGCAACGCGGCCAGTGCCTCTTCGACCAATCGGCGTCTGAGCTTTTTTTCTTCGGCAGTTGAAGCCGCGGCATCGCCAACGACATGCACGATGCCGTTACCCAACACCAGGCGATTGACTCCAACCATCTTTGCAATCGGCAACGCCGAGGTGATTTGCACGGTCGGAATACCGGCTTTCTCAAGTTCAGTCGTGATCGCAGCCCCGCTGCGCGTGCTGGTGCCTCACGTTGAGGTGAGAATAATCGCCTCGATGCCCAGGCTTTTAGCCTTTTCGGCCATTTCGCGCCCGATCCGGCGAGTATTCGATAACGGATTGGCCAATCCTGAAGTCGAGAGAAACTGTTCGCACAACTCGCCGATCATCCCCTCGCTCTCGAGCTCACGCATGACGTCCAACGGTACCAGCCGGTCGGGATCCTGACGCACGAATTGGGGATCGTAACCGCCATGCGAAATCTCATAATTTTCTCCCTTAAGATCGGTACAATCTTTGAGGCTATAAGCTCCCCAGCGCGTGGCTGCCGAACCTTCGATCTTATCTGGATTGCCTTTAGGCACGAGTCCGCCGTCGGTGATCAACATGACCTTCGCTTTTCGGAGGTCCTTGACTGCGGGCGCCATCGGCACCGGCGCAAAGGCGGTGCGCGGCATCTCCGATTCAAAGCGCTCGCCTCTAACCTTGGCTAAAGCCATTTCGACCAAGCGCTCGCCCGAGGTCTTCTCGACGAATTGGTCGCGGATCAATCCGCGCGCGATGTAGCCTTCTTCTTCAGGAGGACCGATAGGCTCATGATCGAGTAGTTTTCGCGCGAGTCGAGCCATCCTCACCAACACCTCACGCATTTTTGCGGCGTTCTCACCGGAATCGACGATGTACAAGGGCTCGCGATAGAGATCGGCGCCGGGGTTTTCCCGCGCCATGCCGGTTACGACCGGGATGGCGATTTCCGACTGCACGGCCGAGCAAAGCGCGCCGGCAGCCATGCCGTATCGTCCCGCCAAAAAGCACGGCCCGGCGACAAATAGCTCGGCCTTTGCTTCGCGAATCTTTTCCAAAGCAGCGGCAATGAAAACCTGCTGATTCTCGACCGCATGGTTGTCACCGCACACCAGAGTGACCACGATCTGCGCCTCGTCCCCTAGCAACGGCTCCAATAGTTTCCCTGGCCCGGTCGCGCCGGCACGCGCTTCGAGCGGCGCCCCAGCATGTTCCTCGCCGCCGAGTCCGGCAAAAAACTGGTTGAGATAGTGCACGACTCGCATGATGATTTCTCCCTACCTTGCGATAAAAGCGTGGAATTCGTGTTCAGCAGTGTGCTAGCAAATCATCGAACGCAACCGTGATGCGCCCTGCTGGTTAGCAACGCCGACCACATTCAGCGAATTGATTTCGAACGGACCGGCGAGTAATTCAGCAAGACCGCTGTTCGCCGCGATCACACGCGACACCGGCGGCAACTTCCATGCCGTACTGTTGCCGCCGATGCAAACGATGGCATCGACCTCCGGATAATTAAACAGGAGAGCCGACTCGACGCGATGATCGCGCGCAAGATCGGTCACCTGCACAGAGGTCTTGATACCGTCGCATTCCAGCAACCGCGCGGTCTCCGATAAATCGCTGTGCGGCACGCCGCCGCCGTATTTCGTCAACACCGCAGCGTCGGCCTTGAGCGCCCATCTGACCAGATTCGCAGCGAAACGGGTACTGCGCTCGCGGTCCAAATTATCCGCCGACGCGACCGTCGCCACGGTGCCGGCAAAGTTCAATTCGCGCGCTTGATGACGGCGATAGAGCGCGCTGATGACCGGATGGTTCTGATAAAAGTAAGTTTCCGCGCCGCCGAGTGAAACGTGGTAAGACGGCAGCACCGCGCCATCGAGCCACTCGTTGGGATGCAACAACGTGGGCAGCATTCCGTCCGTGTCGGCACCGTAGAGAACCGACTCCTCGGCTTCAGGTTTTCGCTGGCGAGAAAAAATCTGCCCGACATAGGCGAACCGCGGCAGGTCGGCGCGGTCATGGTTCAACGAGTTTTCCAGCACTTCGGTTGTGGCGGGTCGCGACGTGAACGCTGTGCGCGCCAGCTGCACCGCGACTTTCAATTGCGCGAGCCGGTATGAATTGTGCCGCGAATGCGCTGCTAGATCCGCATTAGTATGCGGCACGATGATCAAATGATGGAGGGTCGCATAATGTGAGCCGGCCGCGGCCTCACCGCTCATTTCCAAGATATAGCCAGTCGCACCGCGCGACTCTCCCGGCGACTGTTCTCGCAGCGAGGTCACCGCCATACCTTGCAAAACATGGGTCGTCCCGCTGCCCGTCGTCAGCGGCGCGCCGAGAACGCCGGGCCAATCGGGACTTCCGCCCAGCTCTTTCGCGCGCGGCTCGACAATGTCGAAGACCGGCCCGGCGCGGCAACTCTCACCTGGTCGAGCGATCTCGAAATCGGCGGACTCGATACGGGGATCCTGTAAAATCAGCCGGTACAACTCATCTTTGTCGACCATGAGAACGGATCCGTCCAGGCGGGTGCCGGCACCAAAACGAATTTCGCTAACCGGATGAAAGGCTAGTGTTAGCCGCATGAATCGGAACTCCAATCCAACTTACTAAGGAGTTCATGGGTTAGTAGACGTACTACGAGCGAGGGGTGAGTCGTGGAAAGCTCGGGCACTAGGACGGAAACCATGCTCCCGCACCCGCGCACAAATGAGCACTCGGGGAGCGGAATGGGCGGTGGCCCTGGGGGCACAGAGGCATTGCCCGAACTTGGAAGGACTCACACCTCGCCTGTAACAATCCTGTCGTCTAGATACCTTATGAACTCCTTACCGCCTAGTAGTTGAGATGACTTTAGGGCCGAAGGGGCGAGCTTGTCAATTGTGCGGCGAACGCCGATTACCTTGACTTCTACCCTGAGGCCGCATTACGCTCGCGATACCAGGGATTGGTGATGGCCAAAGACGGCTTTAAAGTATTTCGACAGCGACATGCACGTCATGGAGCCGCCCGACTTGTGGGACCTTCCGTGTCCATCGCTTCCAGTTGCACGGCGCAGTTTTCTCGCCGGCGGCATTCTCGAACGTCATCCGGAGATGTGCCTATGACG